>JAJEEZ010000468.1:0-15339 GCA_022820705.1 Candidatus Latescibacterota bacterium
TGCTCGGCCACTCGCGGCTGGGCAAGACCGCGCTGTGGGCCTGGGCCTGCGACCTGCGTTTTGCCATGGTCATCTCCAACGATTCCGGCTGCGGTGGGGCTGCCCTCTCGCGGCGGCGCTATGGCGAGACCGTCGCGCATATCAACCACGCGTTCCCGCACTGGTTCTGCGACAATTTTAGACGCTATAACGATGCCGAAGACGAGTTGCCCGTAGATCAGCATCAGTTCTTAGCACTTTGCGCGCCGCGTCCGCTCTACGTGGCCAGCGCCGTTGAGGACCGCTGGGCCGATCCGCGCGGCGAATTCCTCGCGGCCCTAGCCGCCGATCCCGTCTATCGCCTACTTGGGACCAATGGCCTGCCGGCCACGCAGATGCCCGCCGTCGATCAGCCGGTCATGGGCCAGATTGGCTACCACATCCGCAGCGGCGGCCACGACCTCGCCGAATACGATTGGGAGCAATACTTGGACTTTGCCGACCGCCACTTGGGGAGGTAGGAAGAATAGAAAAAGCTGGCCGATTGAATGTACAACCGGCCAGCTTTACCCTCGCTTTCGCTATCTCGCCGAGTGAGCGAGTTGGCAATTGGTGAATTTCACCCGCTGCCGCCTTCACGGCCGGCGTGGCTTTCACCGCCTTCGCCACCACCTGCACCACTTCCGTGCTCACCGCCGCCTTCGCCGCCTTCACCAGAGCCGACCTCCGCATGGGGCGACCAGCCAGCAAAAGTCTGACCAGCGGCTGGCAGAGTGATGAGCAGCCTCCCACCCGGCGCGAGGTCCGTCGGCGTGGTGGGCCCCAACTCCGCGATGATCGCGCCGGACTGGTCCGTCAGATGTATTTCCACCCGCACCCGGGTCAACGTTTGGTTGGTCGTATTCTCCACTATGCCGTAGAACGCATCTTGGCTGGAGTTATACGACATGACTAACCGTGCGCCGTTGCTCGTCTGGTCGTAGGACTGGTCGGGGGCCAGTTGCTGCCCGGCGTCGCCGCCTTCGCCACTTGAGGAGGAGGGAATGGGGCAGTTGCAATCAAACACCTCTGGATGGATCTCCCAAGCGTCGAAAGCTACTCCCGCCGCCTCCGGCTCGTCGTCGACCAACAGTTCAGTGGTCGCACTGGCACCCGGTGCTAAATCGCCGACTGGGGACGGCCCCAACTCGACGACCGTGCGCGTGCCCTGCTTGAGGTTGAGTTCGATCTGGACGGAGCAGGCGGTCAGCGCCATCACGTTCTCGACGATGCCCGAGAACGAGCGCCTGATCGGGTCATAGGACATGGCCACGCGCACGCCGTTGACGACGCCGTCAAACGACTCGTCGAGCGCGAGGATCGGGCTCGATGGATCGCCTCCGCCGCCTTCGGGGCCTTCGACATGGCCGCTGGTCTCACTACCCTCGCCTCCGCCGCCTTCGCCACCACCTGCACCGCTCCCGTGCTCACCGCCGCCTTCGCTACCTTCGCCACCGCCTGCACTGGCGACTAAACGGCCTGCTCCGCCTTCACTACCTTCACTGCCTTCGTGGCCTTCGCCATTTGCGTTGCCCCTGTGTTCTCCGGCCGACTCAGACCTGCCGGATTCGGCGTTTTCGCCGGCGGACTTCATTGGATTATCAGCACAGCTAATTATTCCAATAAATGCGGGAATAAGCACCGCAACGATTGGTTTGCTCATGTTGAGTTTCATGATATTTCCTCCGATTTAAGCGGGTAGTTCAAACTATGAACGCCGCGTTGCTGCATTGTGCATTTTTTGCCATGGCATTGGACACCTTTCTGTTGAGCAATTCCCGTGCCAACGAAAAAGGCACTGAATCAAAGGGGTTTTGGGGCAGATTTTGGCACGGGACGCGGCAAATTTTTGTCGAGGACGGCAGAAATTTGCCGGGGAAGGGATTTTTCCGATAAATTCAGTGGAGGCTCAACACACGGCCCACGCCATGGACCAATTTTTTATCAGGTCGCTATTCATTGATTACTACGTGCGAAAAAGCGCATGAAGATCCGACTCCAAACCAAGACAACCCTCACCATTGCGCTGCTCGTGGTCTTAGTTTTGACGGCTAGTAGTTATCTATTCTACGACACGGCAAAGCGTGCTCTCGACGCCGAGATGGGCGAACGGCTCGTGGCGGTTGCCAAGACCTCTGCAGCACAACTCAACGGACTCAACGGAAGCTACTTGAGCGTGCTCCAGCCGGGCGGCGAAGACACGCGGTTGTACGGGAGGCTGCAAAAGCAGCTACAGTCTATGCGCGATGCTTCCGAAGCGCGGGCGATGTACGTGATCGACCTTGAATACAAAAGCCTCGTCGATTCCCGCCTCGATGTGCCCATTGGCAGCCAATACCACTCACTGGGCGAAGACAGAATCCATATTGACCAAGCCAAACGAGGGACAGGGGCTGCCTCCGTCGCCTTTCACGGCAAAGACGATGCTTTTTACCGATCGGCGTATGCGCCCATTCGCGACGAAGACGGTGGTATCGTCGCCATCCTCGCCGTGGATGCGAGTGTGCTGTTCCTCGAAACCCTCGCGGGGATGAGCCGCAACATGGTACTCATCGGCGTCGTTGGTACGGTTTTTGCAGTCGTTCTCAGCATCTTTCTAGCCCGGTCGATCGTCGTGCCGATTAAAAGACTCTCGCAAGCGACCCAACAGATTAAGGCCGGGGCGTTCGGGACGCAGGTTGAAACGCGCAGCAAAGACGAAGTCGGCGAACTAGCCACGACATTCAACGAGATGAGCACCGCGATTCAAGAGCGGGACCAGCAGGTATCGCGCATGGCCGAGGAGCTTCGACAGCTATCGGCTGGGCTCGCCCATGAGGTCAGAAACCCGCTTAACGGGATGCGGATTTTTCTAGGCTTGCTCAAACGCCAAATCTCCGCCGACCCGAAAGCGAAGCAACTGATTGAACAAGTGGATGGCGAAGTGCAGTCATTGAACCAGCTAGTCAGCGAATTTCTCGACTTTGCGCGTCCGACGCCGTTGCAGACCGAGGCGGTGGACCTGTCGGACGTAGTCGCTTCAGTGCTGGCGCTGCTCGATGCGGAGTTGCGTTCAGGCGCAATTGAGGTTCAAACGGTAAACTTGGACACTTTGCCCGCCATCGAAGCAGACGCCGACCCACTCAAGTGGGTGTTCACCAATCTGGTCAAGAATGCCGCGCAAGCAATCGACCGGGGCGGCACCATCGCCATCGAAGGTTTTGTCGATGTGGACGCCGATGCCATCCGCGTCGAGGTTCGGGATACCGGAGTGGGTATGTCCCCCGAGACGGCAGAGCGAGCTTTTATCCCGTTTTTTACCACTAAAGACCAGGGCACGGGGCTTGGGTTGGCCATCGTCAAACGGCTGGTTGAGCATCACCAAGGCACGATCGAATGCACGAGTAAGCAAGGCGACGGTACGACGTTTGCCCTCAGACTGCCGACGACTATGGAGCGAGAAAGACGGGCATGAGCCGGATACTGATTGCCGACGACCATAAAAGCACCAGAGAAGGGCTCGCCCTCGCGCTTGAGGGGCTGGGGCATTCGACCCATGTTGCGTTTGACGGAGAGGATGCGATCGCAGCGATCGAAAAGTACTCTTTCGATTTGGCCATGGTCGATATCCAGATGCCAAAGAAGACCGGGATTGAAGTCCTCGAAGCCTTTGCTGAGATCTCGCCCGAAACGAGTGTCGTAATGATGACGGCTTTTGGCACGATCGAGTTGGCCGTTGAGGCCATGCAGAAGGGAGCGGTGGACTTTATAACTAAGCCGTACACGCTCGAACAGATCGAAGTAAAAATTGAACAGGCACTTGCCGGACGCCGTCTTAGTCAAGAAAACGCCTACCTGCGCCGAGAGGACGAGCTGCGCTACAGCTTTGACGAGATCATGGGTGAGAGCCAGCAGATGCAAGCGGTCTTTCGCAGGATACAAACCGCCGCGCCAACCCATTCGACCGTGCTGATCGGCGGGGAAAGCGGCACGGGGAAAGAACTAATTGCCCGGGCGATCCACCAGCACAGTACGCGCCGAGAAAAACCCTTCGTCAAAGTCAATTGCGCGGCGCTGGCAGAGGGCGTGCTGGAAAGCGAACTCTTCGGCCATGAGAAAGGCGCATTTACCCAAGCGGTGAAGATGAAACCCGGACGTTTCGAGATCGCCGATGGCGGTACGTTGTTCCTCGATGAGATCGGCGAGAGTACGCCGGCGATGCAGGTCAAACTGCTGCGCGTCCTGCAGGAACGGGAATTCGAGCGGGTCGGGGGAACCCGCTCAATCGCAGTCGATGTCCGGCTCGTCGCCGCGACCAACCGAAACTTGCCCGACCGCATCAGGGAAGGGGCATTCCGCGAAGATCTGTACTATCGCCTCAACGTGGTGCCCATTGAGGTCCCGCCCTTGCGCGAACGTCGCGCAGACATTCCGCTGCTGGTGGCCCATTTCCTGCTCAAGTACAACGCCGAGATCGGCAAGAAGGTGTCGTCCGTGCATCCCAGCGCAATGGAATTGCTGACGACGCACGCTTGGGCCGGCAATGTCAGGGAACTCGAAAACGCCATTGAACGCGCCGTGGTGTTGGCGCAGGGCAACGAGATTGCGCCCGAGGACCTCTCGCTAAACGCCCAATCGCCTGAACACCACCTAGCAAGCGGCACCTTGACGGAGCGGGTCGAGGCTTTTGAAAAGCAGCTCTTGTGGGATGCCTATCTAAAGGCAAACAAGGTCAAAGCCGACGCCGCGAAATTGCTCGGTATCGAACGAACCACTTTCCGCTACAAATTTGAAAAATACGAACTCTAGTCTCTCGGCGAGCGTTCAGGACCATGCTTTTTAGCTGGCGGTGTCTCCTGCTATTTTGCGCCCTCTCAATCGGGATGGTGCCAGCGGCGTTGGCGCAGGAACCAACCCTACAAAACTTGAGAATACAGATTGAACAACTCGCCGAACAGGTCGCAGGCATTTCGGCGGAGAGCAACAAGCTGCTGCGCGAAAACAAGCAGTTGACCGATAGGATCCGCATGGCCAAACAAGACCTGCAACAAGGCAGCGACCGACTGCTTGAGCGACAGTTGCAGGACGACCTACAGGCGTCCCGGGAATTATCGGACCAGATCCAGGCGCTCGACGACCGGATCTATGCGCTCACCGAGGAATCGGTCGCCAAGCAACGCCTGCTCGTAGGCATGCTGAATGACGAGATCGAGCGGCTTGCTGGGGAAGCCAGCGTCGCCAAAGACGCCAAGACCAAGACCCGGCTCCTTGCCGAGGTGCTAAAACTTCAGGAAGAAGCAGAAACCTACCGGGAGCAAATGGCCAGAGAGTCCAGCGAGTTGCTGTTGTCGTTGGATGTCGCCCCAGCGCCAACCGACGGCCCCGATGAGATCCAGCAGAAATTGGCTGTGCTGCAAGACCAACAGGATATTATACAGAGCAAAATCGAAGAGCTTGACCGGCAGATCCGCGAAACCAGTAGAGCACTCGATTTGCGGCGCAACATGCTAGAGTTGCTCCGCGACATTCGCCGCGGTGAAGAAGACGAGTTTGATCTCGACCGCAGTCTCGATATCGCCGAGTTGGAAGGAAAAATTGCAGATGCGGAATCGGCGCTGGAGATTTGGCGGGCCAAACGGGAGAGCTGGTACGCCAAAGAAAAAATACACGGTGAGAAAGCGGTACATCTCGCCCAAGCACTCGAGAATATGCTCCAAGGAAAGTGACGGTATTCCCACGTGTCATTGAGAATTGTAGCTGTGATATGGTTGCTCGCACTGAGCACCCCGTGCCTAGTTTTCGCCGATTCGTCGCTGCGGATCAAGCCCTTTTTTGACTTCCGCTACCAGTACGAAGACAATGTCTTGCAGGTGCCGAAGGACTTGGGCGAACAACGGGATTTTGCCGCGTATATATGGGCAGGGGTCAATGTCAGGGCCGCGCTTGATCCTCGTACGCGCATTGCCGTACGCTATGAGATGGCCCCGCGTCGCTTTGCCGACGTAACCGAGAAGAATCGCTACGATCACCTGCTGTCAGGTCTTTGGCACCGCAGGCTTTCCCGCGATGTCACGCTCCTGACCATCGCCAACCTCGGCCTGCGGCACCAACCCAACGACCGCATCAACGAATACTTCAAGCAAGATATCAGCGGTCAACTCCAGATGCGGTGGAATCCGTCGTGGTCGTCCCGGTTCGGGGCCGAGCTGCGGAACAAGTACTTTCCAAACAGCAAACACAGCAGGTATAGCAGTGTCATGGTCCAAGGCGGGCTCAGACGGCAGCTCAGCGCGATTGCACATGTTTCCGCCGGCTATCAGGTGCGCGCGTACCGGGGCGTCATCGATCCGAGAATCATCATATCCGAACTCAACGAGAACGTGGGCGGGATCCGCCAGACGGCCAGCTTCGGGTTTGAGGGCATGGCCTTGGGGCAGGTGTTGCTGAATTTGAAATATCAGTTCGAAATCGATCTAGCCACCGGCGAACTCCCGCGCCACGAACCCCTTTCTCGCGAGCCTGAGCAAAGGAGTGAATTCGGCCATCACGACGGCGATGAGGACGATGTCGATTTCAACTTCGCCAACCACCGCATAGGGTCTTTTTTCATCTGGCGACTCGCGCCGCGTTCCAATGCGAGCCTTGCTGCGCGCCATCATTTCAAGTTGTACCAAGATTGGATCGTGCCCGAGACGGGCACCAAACGGCGCGACAACCTCACTCTGTTGCGCTTCGGCTTTAAGCAGAATCTCCGCGACAATTTTGCGGCGCGGCTGGAATACGCGTTTGCGACCAACGACTCGAACGACCCCACCCAGAGCTACACCGACAACATCTACTCGATGCAACTACAATACTCCTTTTAATGCCTGATCGCGCTGCCGACCTTGCTGCTACCAACGCCCGGCGATATAATGTATCCCCCCCTACGTAGCGAAAAACGCCCGATGTAGATTTGAAAAGGTTTAGACGTGCAAATACAATCCATCCGCGTAGTTGACCTCAAAATTTCACACAGCCCGCCCAAAACCGCGCCCCGCCGCCCCTCTTGGAACCAGAGTTCACCGCGTTCGTTGCCGATCAACAAGTATCCAGAATTCTCGCGCCTACCCGGCCAGATGCCGGGCATGGGCGGCGGTCCCGTCTGGGTGCAGATCACGGCTGAAGACGGTACTTGGGGTTTGGGCAACTGCTCCTTTGGCACGCCGGTAGCCGCCATCGTCGAGCAGGTTTTCGCGCCCCTGCTGACGGGCCGCGATTGTCTGGCTACGGAATTTCTCAACGACCTGATGTGGCGCGCTTCTCAGCGCCTCGGTCATGCTGGGACCGCAGCCGTTGCCCAAAGTGGGATCGATCTGGCGCTCTGGGATCTCAAGGGCAAGCTGCTGGGTCTGCCCGTGTACCGCCTACTTGGTGGTCCCTGCCGAGACCATCTCGAACTCTACGCCACGGGCGACGACCTCGACTGGGGTCTCGAACTGGGTTTTAGCGCCTTCAAGGTTACCAATCCGGTTCACTACCGCGAGGGCCAGGAAGGGCTCAACCGCCTTGAAGACAAAATCGCCCAAGTGCGCGAGACCATCGGCCCGGACTGCGAGCTGATGCTCAACGCGGTCATGTCCTACAACGTCGAATACGCCGTCCAAGTCGCCGAGCGGCTCAGGCCCTATCAGATGCGCTGGATTGAGGAGCCGCTGATTCCCACGGATCTCGAAGGCCACATCGCGCTCAAGCGGGCTGCTCCGTACGTGCCCATTGCCACCGGCGAGGACCACCACGGCCGTCAGGCCTTCCGCCAGCTAGTGGAACACCGCTGCGTCGATGTGCTGCAACCGGATATTAAGTGGTGCGGCGGTTTCTCCGAAGCCGTCAAGATCTACTACATTGCCGAAGCTGCTGGCCTTGTTACCATTCCCCACGGCGGTGCCAACAGTGCCTACGGCCAGCACTTCGCCTTTGCCTTTCCCGAGTCGCCGATGGCCGAGTTCTGGCTCGGCTCGGCCCCGGGCATTCCCCTAGAGGAAGTTCCCACCATACCGGGCATGGCCGTGCCTCAAGATGGGCGCTTGGTCCCTTCGGACGCGCCGGGTTTTGGCATGGAAATAGCAGACGAGTGGATCGTACCGCGCTGAGGCATGGCTGAACCGTTCGATTTATCCACCAGCCCCGGCACCAGCCAGCGCCTAATTTTTGCTCTATTGGGTGCTGGCCAGTTGATATTGAGCACCATCGCCTTCCAGCGCGGCGGCTTCGCGTATGGACTCGCGGTGCTCGGCGGCGGGATCGCGGCGTTCTGTGCGGCGGCGTTCTTCGTCCACCGCCTCCATCGGCGCTTGGTCTGGCTGGGACCGGAAGGCGTGACTGTCGAGGAGGGCCTGTTTGGCCGGCAGACGCTGGCGTGGGCCGAGGTCAAAAAGGTGAGCCTGTCGTCGGCCGCGACCGTATTCCACGCGGAGACAGGTGAGGATATAGTTCTCCACAACGCGGCCAATCAACCGCAGGATATCGCCCCGTTTTTAGCGCGGGTGCGCGCCTTGGTAGAAGAGTACGAGTTGAACGGTTAGCCTACTCGGCAGACTCGTCCTGCTCGGCTTGGGCGGCAAGGTGGGTTTCGATTTTGCCGACGATCTCAGCGGCGGAGTTTTGCTTGGTCACTGTTTCTAACAGGGTGTGGTCTTGGGCGTTGATGAGCAGGACGAGGCCGGTTTGGTTGTTGGCCTTGAAGTGGTCTTCTACGTTGAGGGCCGCGGCAAGTAGGCGGGCTTGGGATGTCAGCGTTGAGTCGGTGACGTCCAATTGGACGAAGAGGACGGGCTGATCGGCCACTCCGGCTTGGACTTCTTCGAGAATGGGCACGAGGGCCGTGCAGGAGCCGCACCAATCGGCGTGGACTTTGACCACGTACAAGGCCGGGTCGCCTTCGCCTTCTACTGGGACAGTGCCGGCGAGGGTGGGGGCCGGGGCGAGTAAGAGGGCTAAGGCGGTGAGGGTGAGGACGTATTTCAGCATGATTTGCTCCCTATTTAAGAAGTTGTGGTGTGGTTGGGTCTAAGGCAGTCCGTCGAAAGACGCCCTGACTTGCCAAGGGGTTCCTCGATCTTAGGGTAATTCTCGATTGCATTCAACTGTGGCTAGGCAACGAGCGTGCGCAAGTAGTCGCGGAATTCGACGGTGTCGGTGAGGTTGTTGCCGCCGAATTCCAATTCGAGCCAGCCGTCGTATCCCGTTTGATCCATGATGTTCAAAATGTGCGGCCAGTCGAGTTCGTTTTCTGCCAAGGAGGTTCCGCCGCTCTGGCTGTTGACGCCGCGCACGTGGAAGTGCGTGGCGTGCTGGAGCAGTGGATCGACCTCGGCGGCGGCGAAGCCGCGCGGGACGAAGTGGCCGTAGTCGAGCGTCAGGGTTAGCCCTGGGACGGCTTGTACCAGCGCGGCGGCGCGCTCGGGGGTGTTGGCGAGTGAGCCGATGTGGGGCTCTATGGCGAAGACGACGTCGTGCGCTTGCGCCTGCTCCACCCGCCACGCTAGCTCCTCGGCGGCGCGGGCCGTGGAGTCGGACTTTGGCTCGTGATCGAAGAAGGCTCCGGGCAGGCCGGTGACGTGTTTGCCGTTGCACTCGGCCGCGTAGTCGAGGACCTTGAGGAAGGCGTCGCGCGCGTGGTCGCGGATCTCGGGCTGGGGGTGGTTGACCGCGCGGGATTCGTAGTCGAGGGCTAGTTGTAGGAATAGGTCGGCGGCGACTAGGCCGTTGTCCGCTAGTTTCTGCCCGAGGGCGCGCCCGGAGCGCTGGACGTTTTCGAACTCAGTGGAAGGCTGCAAGTGCGAGCGGTCCTCGAAAAGCCCGATGTCCACGCCCTTTAGCTCCAGCATGGATATGAGCGCCAATACTTGCTCGTGCGGCAGGATGGGAAAGGTAAAGTCAGCGCACGCTAGTTTGAGTTGCATGGATCCTCCGTTATTTGTCAAGGTGCGTACACATTGTGCGACCGGTATTGGAAAAAGATCATCCGCCGATTCTGTTCACCCGTCCACGGATACGCCCCGTGCGCCTGCGCCGACGCGAGGAACAGCAGCACATCGCCCGCCTTCATCTCTACGTGTTTGACTAGGCCCATTTCATTCTCGCAGGTGCGAATGCCGTCGGGCATGGGATAGGCGGTTTTGTGCGAGCCGGGCACGCAGACAAAGCCCCCGTCGGCCCGCGTCACATCGCGCAGTTGCCAAGCCACGTTGAGGTATTCGGCGTACACGCGGCCATTCTGCTGGCGGTAGTGGTTGGCTATTTTGGCTGGCGTGGCGGGCGAGTGCAAAAAGTGCCCGGACGATCCTTTCCCGGACAGGAAGCCGTTGCACATCATACACTCGAAGCCGCTGCCCATGATCCAGTTCAGGCGCTGGACGAGCGCTGGATTGGCGATCATGCGCTGGAACGGCTCGCCGTATGGCGCGGGCAAGGCCCATGGGTTGCCCATGGACGAGCGGCCGACCCCGGTGCCGGCCAGCGGCGTTGAATCGCCGGCAGCCGAGCCGCCGTGGCTTATGCGGTCGGGATTTTTGTCGATGGCTTCGTTGGCCGCGGCCAGCCATTCCTCGTCCATTACGCCCCGCAAAACGAGGTGGCCGCACAGATCCCAGTGGAAAAATTCCTTCTCGTCAATATCGGAATCTGGGTCGCGGATGTAGATCGAGGGATGGAAAACCCCTGGTTCTTCCGCCATCCAAACCTTTTCGCCGTCCGAATGCACCACTCGCGGTGGGTACGGGCGGTTGGGATTGTGCAAGACGGCGCGTTCGATATCGGTCAGATCATCGGCCCACTCGGGTAGCGCGCTGTCTTCGCCGTGGATTTCGGACGCTGCTCCCGGCCGCACGCCCGTGCTGATGTACCCGCATTCGAGCAGGCGTTGCGGCCCCGCGCCCTGCCAAGGCCGGACACCGCGCATCAGCGAGTCGGTGCAGAGCAGGAGGTCGCCCGCCTGCAAGACCGGCTGCTCGACGAGTCCCATCGGGTCGGTTCCGTCCACTAGGTCTTGCGGGGCTGGCACTGTGCTGTTGTGGCTGGCTGGTACTACGACCAAACCTCCGTCCTCTGCGCCTACGTCCGCTAGCGCCCAAAAGGCCCGCACTCCCTGGCAGAAGCGATGCCCGTTGTACTGACGATACGCCCGCGACCAATCCACCCACTCGTCGCCCCCCGACAGGTCCGTCGCCTTAGTGCATGACTTGATGAGTCGCGGCGATTCGTCGAGCCGGACCCCTTCGCCGCAAATCTGCTCCAGATACTGCATTAGCACTGGATGTTCGCGCAGGGCGCGCAGGGGATTGCAAACGGGCGACGTCCAGCGCAGCGACCCGTTGTTAGACGCTAGCTGGTCTAGTGCCTGATTGCAGGCGTTCAGTTCGGCTGCCGTCAGGACGCCGGGGACGATCATATACCCCGCCACGTCGAAGCGGTAGTTTTCTTCGTTGGTCATCATCTTGTCGTCCATGAGGTCCTCCTCGCGGTTTTCGCGGAATCGACGGATCCCTTTGTGATTATCCGGCAATTTGGTATCTGATGTTACACAACCTTATGCATTGTCTGCGGCTTGTTGCTCCGCCCGTCGTCATTCCCGCGAAAGCGGGAACCCAGCCCCGCGCACGATGCGAATTTCGGCACGCTCAGTCGAGTTGCTCAGTCGAACGCTCAGCCGAAACAAGCGATCTGCACGACGGGCGCGCAGACCGCCTGAGTGAAGACCGATTGAGGTTGACCCGGTTGATTAAGATGGTTCAATTTATACTTATGAAGCGGGTGATTCAAATACAGGTGCGCCCTACGGCCGAACAAGCAGGCTTGCTCGAACAGACGATGCGTCGATTCAATCAGGCGTGTACTTGGCTGGCCGAGCGAGCCTTTGAGCGGCAGTTGGCCAACCGCTTTGCGTTGCACAAGCTATACTACCACAAACTCCGTGCGCGCTTCAGGCTGTCGGCACAGATGGCGTGCTTAGTCTGTGCTCAGGTGGCGGCTAACTACAAGCGCGACAAGTCCACACGGATTTCGTTTCGTCCGTTGGCGTCGATGCCCTACGACCGCCACCTGCTGCGGTTTGGGGATGTGGGCACCGTGTCGATGGCGACCTTGCAAGGCCGCGTGAAAATGCCGATGGTCATGGGCACCTACCAAGCCGAGCAATTCGGCAACATCAAACCGTTTGCCGAGTTGGTGCGCCGAAAAGACGGCAAGTGGTTCCTCATGGCCACGGTCGAATTCGACGATGAGCCACCTGTGGCTCCGGTGGACTTCCTCGGCGTAGACTTGGGCGTTGCGAACCTTGCCACGGACTCGGACGGTGAGATGCATTCGGGTGAAGCAGTAGAGCGGGTTCGGATCAAGTGCCAGACGCACAAGCAGCAACTCCAATCGGCGGCCGATAAAGCCGCTCATGCTCGACGGCGTAAGCGCATCCGCAAGAAACTCAAACGCAAGGCAGAGCAGGAGTCTCGCTTTCGTCGTGATACCAACCACGTCCTTTCTAAGCGACTCGTTGAGAAGGCTAAAGACACTCGGCGCGGTATCGCTCTTGAAGACCTCAAGGACCTCCGCCAGGGAACCCGGTTTCGCAAGCCTCAACGCGCCCGCATGGGTAACTGGGGATTTGATCAACTTCGGCAGTTTATCACCTACAAGGCTCAACAGGCCGGGGTGATGCTCAAGGTGGTCGATCCAGCCTACACCAGTCAGATGTGTTCTGAATGTGAACATGTCGATCGGGCTAATCGCTCTTCTCAATCTCGGTTTCGTTGCAAACGGTGCGGGCATCAAGCCCATGCCGATAGCAATGCGGCTCGGAATATCCGAGCAAGGGCGCTTGTCAACGCGCCTATAGTTTCAGCCTACTCCGCTGCGGCGGGGTAACGGCTAGGGACAAGCCGCCTCCTTAAGGGGGCGGTGGTTGACTGTAGCCCTTCGACAAACGACGCGCAACGGAAACCTTATCGCAGAGGAGGCCCCTGTGAAAATCACCCAAGTAGAGCTATACGAAGTCGAAATCCCGCCGATCCCAGTGATCGCCCGCTACTTCCCCAAGATCTACGACATCACCCTCTGCCGCGTGCAGACGGACGAGGGCTTGGAGGGCTGGGGCGAATTCCTCAGCAAAAAGTCTGCTGGTCAGGAGCAAGCCGACGCCCTCGTGGGGCAGGACCCGCTGGCTTTGGATCCGTACAATCGTCCAGACGCTTTCACCTGTGCGCTGCTCGACATTGCGGGCCAAGCCTACGGCATTCCGCTGCACCGCTTCTTTGGGGCGCAGGTGCGCGACAAGGTGCCGGTGTCGTACTGGTCGTGCCCCATGACTCCCGAAGAGACTGCGGCCGAGGCGGAAATAGGGGCCGGGCTGGGCTTTAGCAATCACAAGCTCAAGGCGCGTTCGTGGAATATCGTCGAGACGGTGCGGCTGATGAAAGAAGCGGCGGGAGCCGATTACACGGTCGGCGTTGATCCGAATACTGAATTTGCCCTGCTGCCCACTGGTGCGCGCTTGGCGAGCGAACTGGAGCCTTTTGGCACGGTGTCGGTCTTTGAAGATCCGCTCCTCAAAAACAATCTCGAATGGTATCGCATCCTGCGCGAGAAGACCCACATCCCCATCGCCCTGCACTTGGGGGCGCCATCGGGCGTGCTGGCGGCGCTCAAGGCCGAGTGCATTGACTACGTGAACTTGGGCGGCTCGGCGCTGCAAGTGCGGAAGGCGGCGGCGCTGGCGGAGGCTGCGGATGTGCCCTGTTGGATTCAGATGGGTGGGTTGTGTACTGGGGTGCTGGCGGCTTACTCGGTGCATTTGCAGGCGACGCTGCCCAACGCCACGTTGCCCTGCGATGAGTTGCCTTTTACGCGGGAGGCCGATGTTGTGGCCGAGGGGTTGGCGCTGGAGAAAGGGCACTTTACTGTGCCCACGGGATCGGGGTTGGGGATTAAGGTGGATATGGAGGTGGTGGAGCGCTATCGCGTCGCTTGAGGTAGGCTGTTCATAGGCATTATGGTCTTCGCACCGCCGTATATCGGAATTTTAGAGTCGTTCTATCTCATTATATTACAACATGTTATGTGTAATATCACAGCTTCGCGATATTAGTTTGCGACTGTTTAAACGGATAAGTACCTTCGGGTCAGATAAGGGCGATTACCCGAACCAATTGTTCGAGAATAAGACACCATGCACCGACTTTACAGTGAAGAGACGTTGTCGATTCGGCCTCATTTTGACACTCCTAGCCTCTGCCTCGTCGTAGATAGCATTATTGATGGCAAAACCCCCGCTAGAGTCTGGGCAGACGATCTAGCTGCGCCGAGGACCGTGTTAGCTTGGGAAGGCCGGTGTATCTATCTCGTAGGAGACTTTGAAGACACCGAAGTCAACAAGGGGCTGCGAGAGGTCTTCTCGACTGAAATCCAGCCAGAGGGTCAGTCGAGAGAACTCGGGTTCTTCAAGCTCTACTATTCACCAGATGCTTGGAGCCTTCGGTTGGAGGAGATTTTCGGCTCGCTCTTGGACCATGACGTGGAAAGACGGATTTACTGCTCTGTTCGGGACAGTTCAGCGAGAATTGCCGTTCCATCGCCCCCGCTAGAGCTCAGGCAGATCGACGCCCAATTGCTCCAAGGTGACTTTGCGCACATTGGCTTGGTCAAAGATGAGATCCTCGGAGGCTGGCCATCCTTTGAAGCATTCCTCGACCAGGGATTCGGCTTCACGATGCTCGATGGGACTTCAGTTGTCTGTTGGTGTACAGCAGAATACGTGAGCGAAGGCAAGTGCGGCATAGGTATCGAGACGATTGAGGCATACCAAGGAAAGGGCATTGCTACTGCGGTGGCTGGAGAGTTTGTCAGGCACGCCCTCGCTTCAGGGATGAATCCCCACTGGGACTGCTGGGTAAGTAACACACCATCAGTCAGAGTGGCAGAAAAGGTGGGGTTTGCCGACAAGCACGACTACAAGATCGCAATTGGCACATTCGGCGATGGATAGAGGTAGCACGACATCTAACACGACGTGCGCGGTGGACTTCGACCCAAACTACTGTGCAGGTTCGTGCACTGCGGGAACGTCGGGCGCAACGGTACGATTTTTCATTGACTTTTTGATTCTGATGGGTTGAATAGATCGGAGACTCAAGTAATGCATGAGCGCTTCTCTGTTGTTTGTTTTGTGGACCCTGATTCCCTTACATTTTTACTTTTTGCTAGGTTTTTTGGTTTTCCTAACGGTTCTGATTCCTGTGGGTGCCAACTGTGCATTGAAGGGGGGCAAGCGTTGGCGTTGGTGGGCGATCCACCGTTTGAGCCATCTCAGGC
>JAJEEZ010000274.1:0-2967 GCA_022820705.1 Candidatus Latescibacterota bacterium
GGCCAAGTCTGGAGGCGCGTCGCCGACCAAGGCGGCGAGAAACTTCTCGGCCACTTCGCCGCCGCTGACATCGACCCACTTGACCTTCACGCCGGGATGCGCCTGCTCGTACTCGTCGATCATGCCCAAGATGTAGTCGGCAAATGCATCGCCGAGGGCAATGGTCCAGAACTCGAGGGTGACGGTGGCGTCTTGGCGCGGCTCAGGGCTACAGGATGAAAGGACGAGGAGGAGCGAAAGGGCTAATGGCATGAAAAGGGTACAGAGCCTTGTTCACAGAAATAGAATTGGTCATTATCGCACGGCGGTGCTGTTGACAAACTACGTTTAGGTGCCTCTGCAAGCAATGAGCCAACCCCGAAAGGATATTTTATGCGTCTGTTTTTCTTTTTTCTGATCAGCGCGGTCTTTTTCGCCTGTGCGGATAATCCGCTCGCGGAGCGAGTGGATGAACTAGAGCAGCGTCTCGACGAAGTTGAAGCCGCCCAAGAGGAGGACCGGCTGAGCTTGTTGGCGCGGCTCGATGCCCTCGGGGTGACGGCGGACAATGCCGAGGAGATCAGCGCAGTGCGCGCCAAGCTGAACCAGACGAGTATTACGCGGTCGGAATTTGAGGATCTGCAAGAACGCGTGGAAGAGCTAGAAGGTCAAATTGGGGATTGGAGCGGGATTGTCCACTCTTTGCAGTACTCCGTGTACGCCGTGCTCCACGGCGTGTATAACGAAAACATAGCGGATTGGACTATTACATTCATCGGCACCAGCTTTGCCGTGGAAAGCGGTACGCTTGTTACCAATGGGCACATCATAGATGGACTGGTTGAATTGGACGGCCAAGTAGCGGCATTCAACAACAGGTATGGAACCGATCTACAGGGGACGTGGATCGTGGTGCAAAACCTGACGACCGATCTGTCATACCAAGAAAATTATTTCTTCATTGGTACTTCTTGGTCGCACCCGCAATGGGATCCTGACAACCTGAGTTCACCCGACGTGGGTACGCTGCACATCTCCGAAGGCTTCATTGGACGGCGCGCCCGCTTGGCGACGAGCAATGCGGTTTATCGCTTGAGAGTTGGTGCCCCGATCGCGACGTTGGGATTCCCCGGCGAACTTCAGGGCGGCGAGCTGTCTCGTCTCTTCCCGATTGGCACCTTTAAGAATGGCACGATCAGTGCCTTGCGCCCGCCCTTCCGAGGCGAGATGTACACCGCGTCCGACTCCTACGTCGTCCAGCACAACCTCGACCTGTCCGGCGGCACCAGCGGCAGCCCCATTTTCGACGATTCGGGTCAAGTGGTAGCCATCAACAACGCGGGTATTGAGAATGTGGTGCTCAGCATAGTCGGTACCCCTGCGCGCATCTCACAAGCTGCCTTGGGCTTCGGCATTCGCGCCGACAAAATTCACGAATTGCTCGACGAGGTGGGCGTAGCGGCCAAGCCGACGACGCCCGCCGATCCGAGCGGATTAGCCAACAACTTGGACGGCCGGGACATTGGCTCACTCGACATTGGGACGACGCAGGAGGACTTGGCGGAGCGGCTGGCCGGGATGCAGTAGGGATCAATCCGTCTGGACCTTGAACGACTGTTCGGCAATATGCTCGTGATCCGACATCCGCGCTTTCTTTAGGGCGTGCTCGGTCAGCGGCAGATGGTAATGGGTCTCGGCGTTGGCTTTGATAAAGCCCTCGGCGTACGCGCACCCGGCGGCTGTGCCGAAGGCTCCGTCGCTAGTCTCGATTCGCTTGCGCGCATACGCCCCGCCATAGCCTTGGCTTTCTAGGCAATCCAATGCCGCCAGCTTCTTGTCGACCACGTCGGTAATGTCGATAAAGACGTCGTTGTAGTAGCCGCCTTCCGAATCCCAGACACTGCGCGGAATCGACGCAGCCCCGGTGCCAAAATAAAAAACTTGGGCGACTCGATGCGGTGGACGGCTGTCGCCGGGATCTACCCCATAGGCTAGCGCGAGCGCGTGGAGGACGATTTGCCCACAGACGGCATGGGCGTTGGTCAGCCCATCGCCTTCCTTGGGAAAATGAGTCAGCACCACATCCGGCCGCAGTTCGCGCACCAGTCGCGCAAGGCGGCGCACGGCCTCCTCGGTAACTCGCAATACCGCGTCGTCGGCTCCGAAAAAGTGGATTTCCTCGACGCCGAGCAGAGCACAGGCCCGCCGCACTTCGTCGGCCTTGACGTCGGCGCGCGCGGCCATCAGCTCCGTTAGTTGGTCGGCTTGTGGGACTTCTGTCCGGTGGAACATCTCGTCGCTGATCACCTTGTCGTGGACCCTTGCGCCGTGCGTGAGTACCACGCAGCCGACCCAGTCGCCGCGGGCGACGTGATGGGCCATGGTGCCGCCCGATTGGTCGAAGATGTCGGCCGGATGTGCGCCGATGGACAATAGCCGCAGATTATCACTCATGTTTGTTTCCTTTCGCGTTTTGGCCGCACTTACGCCGAGACCGCGACTGGCACTCGGTGAATGACGTTGCCGAGGTAGCCTTTGGGGTTCCAAGGCTGGCGGAAAGGCTGGGCGTTGCCCGCATCGTCAAACGCCCGCGCCCAGATTTCGTAGTAGCCCTTGCTCGCAAAGGTTAGCTCGGCGCTCCAACCATACCAAGCGTATTTATTGGCTGGCGGGGTCAACTCGGCCTCTTGCCACTGGATACCGAGGTCGGTCGAGACGAGCACCTTAGCCACGCTGCGCTCGCCGGCCCAAGCGTGTCCGCTAGCGCTGAGCGGAACGCCCGCTTGGACAGTCGCGTTGGCTTGCGGCGCGGTGATGAGCGACTTGACGACCCACGAGGTGGCAATGACCATGTCGGCTTCCGGCGGCGGTTCCCCCGGTTCCACCGGATAGGCTGGGACGCGGTAGGAATAGCCGCTCATTTTCTCAGAGTCGTGGACGGTGTCGCGCACCCAGATGCGGTTGAGCCACTTCTGCATGGAGCTGCCA
>JAJEEZ010000375.1:0-2998 GCA_022820705.1 Candidatus Latescibacterota bacterium
ATTTGGGTGAGATCACGTGCCGCGAATTTGCGCGTGAGCATCCCATTACGGTCACGGCGTTGCGCCTCGGCAAGCTGGTGCGGGAGGAGGAGGTCGCCGGGCGGGAACGCGATTTGATGTGGGTCGATATTCGCGATGCAGCGCAGGCGTTTTGCGCGGCGTTGACGCGGGACGCGAGCGCGTCTCTAAATTGGGTGCCGCGCTGGGCTGTGTACCACATTGCCGCGCCCCTTGCCCATCCCAAGTTTTTGCTCGACCGAGCTAAGTCCATGGGCTATCGGCCGCAGCGCGAGTTCCGAGGAGCCGACGCGTGAAGAAAAAGGTGTTGTTGCTAGGGGCCTCGGGGATGATCGCCCCCGATCTGCTGCCCGGTCTCGAAGATACATACGATGTGACGCTGGCTGACATTGCCCCGCACCCGGATGGCAGGCCCATCGTGCATTGCGATGTGTCGTCGCGGGAGCAGGTGCGGGACGCGGCTGCGGGTATGGACGCGATTATGAATTTTACGGTTGTGCGCGATCATCCCGAGCAGAGCTTTCACGTCAACATGCGCGGGGCGCTCAATGTGATGCAGGCCGCGGTTGAGCACGGGATTAAAAAGGTGATTCACTCCGGCCCGCAATTCGTTCGCAGCACGTATGACCACGACTTTGACATTGAGGATGTGCCGCCGGTTTTGACGACGGGTTATTACTGCCTGACGAAGGGACTGGCGAGCGAGATTTGCCGCACGTACGCGCGGGCGCATGGCATTCAGACGATCAGCTTTTTGTTCAATGGCTTGGGGCCGCGGCCGACGCAAAGCGCTGGGGATTTTCCGCCCTTTACGGTGGTGTGGGAGGATTTGCATCAGGCTTGTCGGCTGGCGCTGGAAATTCCACAAGTGCCGGACTGCTTTCAGGAGTTCAACTTGCTTAGCTGGGAGGGGCACGGCAAATACAATGTCGATAAGGCTCGGCGCATCTTGGGCTTTGAGCCGACGGAACGCTGGGAGCGGTATTTTGCGCGCAGTGTAAATGACCACTAAAGACTAGGAGCTTTTCCATGAGTGAAATCGTCGCAGATACAGCCCAAATTCCCGAGTTGGAAGACCAGCTTGACGCGCTCGATCGGCACGGCTTTCTATTGGTGCGCAACGCGCTGTCCGAGGACGTGGTGCTGGCCTGGCGGGAGTGCTTGGTGCGGAAGTACGAGCGGCGGGAATGGGACATTAGCAACGAAGTGGGCAATGTGGCTTTTGATCATTTGTTGGAGCAGGAACCCGAACTGGCTCGGCCCATGGTCGGCCATCCTTCGGTCGCGCCGTATTTACAGGCCATGCTCGGGCGGCAATGTCAGTTGCGGAGCTTTCGGGCGCACATCAATCCGGGTGCTTATACCCAAGAGTGGCACAAGGATTTTGGCTATTATTGGGACGCGCCCGACGAGGCGCGGCACGCGCTACGACCGCTCTGTATAAACACCACATTTTACCTGACGGACAACGCGCCTGAGACTGGGCGCTTGACCTTCATCAACAACTTTTGCCACAACGCCCTGCCGGAAGAAATTCGCCACCTAGGCGGGTACAATTCCGACAACCCCTTTTACCAGTGGTGCGAGCGACAGGAGCACATTCATCTGCACCCTATGACCGGCGATGCCGTGGTGTTCTTCAGCCACATCCCGCACCAAGGTGCTAAGCTAAAGGAAGATGCCGACGCCCCCATACGCTGTAACGTGGTGCTGCACTACCAGCAGACGCCGATGTTCCCGGGGATTTCCTTTGTCAGCTCGCCGCTACCAGCCATTGCCGCGCTCGGGTACAACTGGACCTTTCCATTTGCCGAGGGGCGCTAGAATTTCAACATCACAAAAAAAGGAGAACGCTTATGCGTCACTTTACTCGCACCCCCCATTACAGCGGGCCAGACGACCCGGAAATCGGCCAAGTGCGCGGCACCTTGGCGCTTGGAGAAACCGTCATCATCGAGACTACTGGCGGAGCGGACAACGACTTTGAAGCGGCCGGGGAGACCCGCGCTGGCATGATTACTTCTGGGGAGAGTCATCGCCGCTACGCCCGCCCTGGCGGTCCCTTTCTCATCGAAGGTATTGGGCCGGACGATTGGGTGGCCATCGAAATCATCGATATTGAGGTCGGCCCCTATGGCTTCTATCGCAACGGCGGTCCCAATTGGGGCAATTGGCGCTGCGTGGCACCGGTGCGCGACGGGCTGATTCACTTCCCGCCGGATTTTGTCGTGCCGGTGCGGCCCATGATCGGCGTCGTCCAGCTCGAATCGTGGGCACCCAATGCCATAGATCACGGCGGCAACATGGATTTCAATGCCATCCAGCCCGGCAGCACCGTTCACATCCGCGCGCAAAAGCCTGGGGGATTACTCTCGCTAGGCGATGTCCACGCGCGCATGGGCGACGGCGAGTTGACTGGGGCGGGGGTTGAGATTGACTCGGCCATCACGCTCAAGGTGGATCGCTCGCCCGGATTCCCGAACAGCAGTCCTGTAGTCGAGACCACTAGGGTTGTGGAAGACGCCGAGGAATATCTCACCAGTGCGCGCGCAGAAGAGTGGGGCGACGCGCTCAAAGCGGCGTGGCTCGAAATGGTAGCCCTGATTTGCGACCGCTACGACACCACGTACGAATACGCCAACATGATCGTCGGCACCATTGGGGACGCTCGCCCGGGTTTTGCCACTGGCTACATGGGCGGATACGCGACCTGTCAGATCGCAGTGACTAAGAAGCTGCGGCGCACGGGCGAGCCGTATAAGCCATAGGGCTGAGAGGCGAATCCTAGGCGTTAGGTGCTAGACGGACGATAACCACTCATTTATAGGAAAATTAGGAACCTTGAATTCAACTCGTAAGTGCAATCTTTTGGGTAGCTGGCATAGAAACGGCCAACTGGTATATTTCCCGTGGCCATTTCAAACGCAGCTCCCGACGGAGGCGCTTATGGGAACGTATCACCAGTTGACCGAGTATCAAA
>JAJEEZ010000144.1:0-2846 GCA_022820705.1 Candidatus Latescibacterota bacterium
TCGACCGCAGTGCTGCCGACGCCACTAGCCAGCGCCCGGGCAAACAGGCACCAGATGCCGGCCTCGTCTTGGCCGACGAGATGGCGCTTGCTCACGCGCAGATGCTGGTCCAGATAGGCCAAGCCCGTAAGAATGTCCTGCACCCGGCACGCCATCGCCGCCTGATTGTACGTGTGGTACAGGGGATCCATCTCGTCGTGTCCTTCCCTCTCTGTCCCATCAGTCAGAAAGGGAGCGACGATCAACACAGCCCCACCCGCTTGCAACAAGCCCTGCGCCAGCGCACTCGGCTCATCGCCGTCCCAATTCGCATCAGCAATCAGCGTCGCTGATACCTTGCCCTGGGGGCCTCGCGGAAGAAAAAACGCCGCGCGCACCCGCTCTCCACGCCCCACGCGCCCCAAAATTAGATTCTCGGCGACATAGCCCTCTTCCCGCCGAAATCCCAAGCTCTCGACCGCTACTTGGGGCGCGGCATCCACCCCGAGCAGACTCACCAGTGCCGGGCGCGTCTGCCATTGGAAGCGATGGATGCGGGCAGATGCCAACCGCGCGGCCAATTGCTTCTCGCTGCGGGCGACCACAGCGTCAAAGACTCCTTGTGCGTCGAGCGCATGGGCTGGTTTTTTGCGCCCGCTGAACACCAGCAAATCCTCGTCCTGCTCCACGGTAAACGGCTGCTCGGCTACCTTCCCTTGCCCACCGAGCAGGTGGCGCTTAAAAAACGCGTACACCGCCTCGCGGCTCGGTTGGTTGTAGTTGTGCGGAGCGTCTATTTGCACCTCGCTCACTTTGTCCCGTGCCCCGTAAAGTCCGTAAATCGTGCGCACCGCCGGGAACTCAACCTCTGGCGTGTTCGCCGTCCAGTCGCCAGTACACGAGACCAGCAACAAGGGTCTCGGCGCCATGCAGCTCGCGATTTCCACATTGTTGATGTCCAGCCGCAAGTGCCCCTGATTCTCACAGCGACAGCCGCCCTGCATAAAGGCCGAGACCATGTTGACGGGAGCCGCCGCTTTGATCCGCTCGTCAACCGCCATCAGCAAGAAGGTCTGCGTCCCACCACCAGACGCACCCGTACAACCAATGCGCTCGGCATCTACATCCGCCAGCGATGCAAGAAAGTCAACTACGCGGATGCTGTTCCACAGTTGCAAACTCAGCGCACCAATCCCCCATAGGGCCTCGCGCCGCCCCCCAATCTCCCGATGCACGAATTGGTCGCTGTCATTGTACCCAACCATATCGTACGAAAAGGCCACCATACCCTGCCGCGCAAAGTTGATACAGCGCCCAGCAATCGACCCCAACTCAGTGTTTTCGAGACGCCCGTGCTCCCAGTGGCCGTGTGGACAGGCAAGCCCAGGGAAAGGCCCCTCCCCCAGCGGCCGGTACAGATTGCCGCAGACAAAGAAGCCGGGCAAGCTCTCGAAAAAAACTTTTTCCACTGCATAGCCCTCCCGCTCAATCCGCCCGAAAACCTGCGCCTTCAGCGGCGTCTTCTCCGGCAGCGGCCACAATCCCGCGCAGACGAGAATGTGTCGGCGAATCGCCGCCGCCCGCTGCTCCCACTCCGCCAGCGTCCGATAGCGGCGCAAGGCCCACGGCGTACTAACGTGTTTGGCCGCGCCCAGCCGTGTATCCATTTCCAAACTCCTTTTTGTTGGGAGAGGTAGGGTGCCACTGATAGATCCTCTTCATTATTAGCTGCCGCTCAGGAGAGCTTTTGCGTTGGACCGTTTTCACACCCAGTAGAGCCCGTGCCCCTGTTCACCCGTGATCAGATCGACGATCAGCCAAAAAGCGATAACGGCGAATTGACCGAGGATAAGCCCCAGAAAAAAAGGCCGCACGGCCTTGAGCACCCGGGGGCCGCCGTAGCGCGTCAGCACGGCCTTGAACAGCCACACTAAAAAGACACTGAACCAGATATGGCGGGTCAGCATCATCTGCGAGACGGCAAAGCCTATGGGATGGATGGGGAAGGTCAGCAGATGACTGCGGATCCAGTAGAGGGCGGTCATGACCGCCCCGCCCAAAGCCATCAGGCCCAAGCCGCTGTAATCTGGTCCGGCCGGATCGCGCAGATAACTGGCCGCAAAGTCAACGGTGTAGCGGGGGCCGTTGAGGAAAAACCAAGTATTGGCGTTGTTGGCACCGCTCTCGTAGGCGTAGTACAGAGTCGTCCACACCGATACGCCCAGACTCAGGACCACCGCCAGTATCATGCTGCCCAAGACCAAGCCTTTGTTGCGGATCGATTCGGTCAGCTTGAGGCCGTTGGCCGCCGCCGCCATGACAAAGGTGCGTACATCGCTCATCCACACCTGGCCAAAGGAAAGCACGCCGATGGTGCCGGGGGCACCCAGCACCTGGGTACCGAAAAAACTGCGGACCACCGTGGGGGTGATCAATTGAGCCCGGGTGGCGGCCAAGCCCGATTCGCAGAGAATGCGGGTGATGCCCAGAAAGGTGAGCGAAGCCATCAGCACAAAAGTAAGGGCGGCCCACCAAGGCACCCCAATGGCAATAAACCACCCGGTCATCAGCGCCAAGCCCAGCAACAGTTGCAGATAAACGGCCCTGGCCGAAAAGTCGGCGCTAGAGGCGGTTTTCGGACGCAGGGCCGCCTTCCAGCTCTGCCGCAGGTGCCGACGGGCGATCCACAGGGTGTGGCCCACCAAGGCCATGAGGGCACCGAACTGGACGAAGGCCATGATCGGGCCGCCATCGCTCTGCGTGTAGATATCGACGTCGAGGGTGCGGGTGAGGCCGATAACGCTGAAATAGCCTTTGATTACATAGCCCAGCAAATAGAAAAACCAGACGCTGAGCGCCACTTCCTG
>JAJEEZ010000428.1:0-26253 GCA_022820705.1 Candidatus Latescibacterota bacterium
TGAAAGGAGCCTTTTATACCCATCTTCAACACGTACTTAAAAGATATATTGGCCGATTCACGTAACCCACCCCTAAGATACGCCCTAAATTTAATCATAGACTAGGGTTGCCTCAAGTTGAATTTCACTAGGCAAATATGCTTATTTACATACCCTATGCCGCCTATTTCTTCTTCTTCCTCACCCCTCTTCCCTCGGTTCGCCGAGTACCGCATCCCCCTCGCCGACCAAGTCGAAATGGCCTATATCGACAATGGGGGCAGCCGAGACCACCCCCCTTTAGTACTCCTACACGGCATCTTTGACAACAAAGCTACCTGGTTCCGCTTGACCGCCCGCCTGTCTGGCCACCGCATCATCGCCCCCGACTTGATCGGCCACGGACACAGCAGCAAGCCGACCTTTGCCGCCCGCCCAGCGCACGAGCGCTACTCGCCGGATATGCAGGTTAGCTACCTCGCGGCCTTTATCGCCGCGCTGGACTTAGGCGACGTAATTCTCGTGGGCAACTCGCTCGGCGGCGGCTTGGCTCTGCGCTTGTACCTCGACTTTCCCGCGCTCGCAGCTAAGGTGCGCGGGCTAGTGCTCATCGACGCAGCCGGCTATCCCCACAAACTTCCCGTACACGTGCGCACCCTCGGCAGTTCCCCAGGCAAGCTGTTGACCTACGCTCCGGTCCACACCCTAGCGCGAACCTGCGGCCTGTTGCGCTTGGCCGCGTGGCGCACCTTCCGGCGCTGCTTCCACGACCGCAGCAAAATCCCCTCCGAACTCGCAACAGTCGCCTGCGCCGCGCTCGAAACACCCAACGCCGCGTACGCCTATCACTACTCAGCGCGGAACCTCATCCCACCCGACGTAGCAACGTTCCACCAGCGCTTTGGCGACATCACCTGCCCGACCTTGGTCTTGTGGGGGCAACAAGACCGCGTCTTACCCGTGCGCTCGGCCCAGCGCTTCGCCGCCGACCTCCCCTGCGCCGATTTACACATCTTCCCCAACTGCGGACACGCGCCCCACCTAGAATACCCCGACGAGACGGCCGACTGCATCAAACAATGGATAAAAGAGCGCGATATCACCTAAGTGCTTATCTTAGTCTTTGAATAAAAAAATTGCCCTCCCCATAAATGACCGGCAACTATTATCCAGTACCGGCGTCTAAGCAGCAGAAAATCTTTTGACAAGGAGGGACAATATGCCACTCTATCGCCACGCAGAAGCCTCGGGAGGCCCAGACGATATCCTCGTGATCGAGGATTGGGGCATGCTCGGGCAGAACCAGCCCGATTTTGAGTTTATCGACTCGCGTACCATCAAAGCCCATCCCCTCATCATCGAAGCTCTAATCGCGAACTCCGAACGTTTGTGGACTCTCGAAGAAATACTCGCCGACGCAGAGGAATGACGCACTGCGCGTCACTGAACAACGCAAAAACACCTACTAGACATCCCCCTCCTCTTCCTCTCCGGCAAAAATCCAGTCCGTCCCCTAGCTCGGCCTCTTTACGGGGTAGCGGCAGCGGTCAATTGTAATCCGGTCCGCCGACCGGCCCCAGCAACGCGCGATTTTCCTCGGGCGTTTCCACCTCGTCGAGAAAGTCCGCTAGAGCTTGCTGCATCCGCTGCGCCTCCTCTGGATGCTCGCCGATCACATTCGTCTGCTGCCCTGGGTCGGCCTGCATGTCGTACAGCTCGGGTGCGCCGCCGTGTTCGCCATACGCCAAGTAGGTCCAGCGCTCGTCGGTCACGGTCGGTCCGCCATTGCGGATAAAGGTCGAGCTGAAGGCGTACTGCCGCGGCCACGCGGCCGATCCGCTCAGCAGCGGCACCAGCGAGTGTCCGTGCATTGCTAGGTCGCTCTTTTCCACGTCAGCTAAAGCCAGCAGCGTCGGCAGCAAATCCACTGATTGCGTCAATGCGCTCACCCGCCGTCCACCTACAACCTCGGGGGCGGCGATCATCAGCGGGATGTGGCTGATCTCTTCGTACAGAGGCCAGACGCGGTCGTCGTCGGAATGGATGTTGGACTTGCCCGTACGGTTGTGCTCGCCGACGAACATACCGTGATCCGAGGTAAAGATCACCACACTATTGTCGAATAGCCCGAGCTCTTCAATTTTGTCCAACACATAGCCGATCCACTTGTTGACCAAGTAAATCTCAGCCGCGTAATGGGCCTGGAGGTTGGCTAGTTCCTCTTTGGTATAGGCGGTCGCCGGGCCGTAATTCGGGTGGATCATCGGCGGACCGTCGTACCCCGATGCGTCGTAGCGGCCCACGAGATGTTCCGGCGGGTCCCACGGCTCGTGCGCGTCGAAGAAATCCACCCACAGCAAAAACGGCTCGCAGCCGCGATTTTCCTCCAGCCAGCGGCTCGCCGTCTGCGCCGTGCGCACGCAGAAGCGGTCTTCTTCACACGCCCAGTCGCGGTTGGTCCACGAGTGCAAAGTCGCCAAATTGCCAAAGCGCGACTGAGCCAAATGCGGATCGACGCGCGTCTTAGCCCCGTCCACCTCCATGCGCGGCGGCAGATGGCCCTTCAACAACGGCTTGTCTCCCTCCTGGCCACGGATCCAATACGCCCCGTCAAACCCCCGGTCAAAATGGTGAACGCCCTTCATCAGATGCGGCGTGTCGCAGATAAGCTGACTCTGGTAGCCAGCCGCGCCAAAAATCGTACTCAGCACCGGGATGCCTGCGTCGAGCGGTTTCCAGCCGTGGAAGGGAAAGCTGTAGCGGCCAGTAAAGAGATCCGTGCGGTTGGGAATGGTCGGAAAGCTCGACAAATAGTGCCGGTCGAAGCACACCGCTCGCTCGGCAAAGCGGTCGAGTGCGGCCGTGCCGATCCACGCATTGCCGTTGCACCCCAGGTAGTCGTAGCGAAAGGTGTCGCTGACCAAGACGATGATATTCATAACAGCATCTGCTCCTTGTGTTTACAATCCGACGTGACGCATCACGACGACAGCGCGTGGCGCAACGCGCCCTCTAATTCGGGATACGCAAACTCGAAACCCGCTTCCAACAGTTGCGTCGGCCGCACTCGCTGGCTAGCCAGCAACCCCTCCTCGGCCAACTCGCCCAAGAGTAGTTTGGCGGCAAACGCCGGCAGCGGTAACAGAGTCGGCCGCCGTAGCACGCGCCCCAACGTCCGCGTCAACTCGGCGTTGGTCACCTGCTGCGGCGCGGTCAGGTTCACCGGCCCGCGCAAGGCGTCGTTTTCCACGGCATAGATCAGCGCCGCCACCGCATCCTCCAAGCTAATCCAACCAACGTACTGCCGCCCGTCGCCGATCTTGCCACCCACCCCCAAACGGAAGGGCAACAGCATCTTGGCCAGCGCTCCGCCTCGGCGACTGAGGACGATCCCCAAGCGGGCCTGTACGACGCGGATACCAGCCTCGGCAGCTAGGGCGCTCGCCCCTTCCCACGCCCGGCCCAATTCGGCCAAAAACCCCTCGCCGGTGTCGCTTTCTTCATCCAGTTCCTCATCGCGGCGATGGCCGTAAATGCCGATGGCCGACGCGCAGACCAGCACTCTCGGCGGCGTGGCCAATTCCGCCAAGCGCGTGGCGAGTAGCTGCGTCGTCTGCACCCGACTCTGGAGCAACTGCTCCTTGACGGCGGCAGTCCAGCGCCCGGCAGCTATGTTCCGGCCCCCTAAATGAACCGCCGCCTCTGTCCCCTCCAGAGTCTCTTGCTCCAGCTCGCCGGCCTCTGGATCCCAGCGCAACTCCCCTTGCGCTGGCTCTCGCCGCACTAAACGCACTACCTCGTGCCCTTTGCGCTCCAACCGGCTACAAAGCGCGGTACCGATCAAGCCACTACTGCCCGCTACCAATATCTTCACCAGCCGATCTCCTTGGAAAAATCGCAGAATTAGTTGCTACTAAAACGCATTCTCGCATTCGACACAAGGCCGGCCTTGAGGGTGGTAGCGGCTCCACACTCGTGCGCTTGACCCGGTCTTTTTCCCTTGTTTTTCTCTTAAGAGGCGAGTAGACTTTCCACCTGCCGGAGTAGCGTCGGACCCCACTATTCAGCAAGGACGCATCATGCCTGACGATTACGGAATCACCACTGCAACCCGGGGCAACTCCAAGGGGCACGTTTCTATCAGACCTGATAAACAAGCCAATGGCACAGCCTTTAACGCAGCGGACTGGATCGGCCGGCTAGCCGCAGCGCTTGAAGATGTTGCCGCACAGGCGCGACCCGCTTTCCCCTTTTCACCAGAAACCCCACACTACGGCCCGCTAGATGAATACTGGCCGAGTATTCACCGGGAATACCGAGATCTCGCCGCCCGCGCCAAGCACGATCCCGCCGCCGCGCAGCTCTTCGCAGAATCCCCCCTCTGGCTCAAGTCCGATCCTATAGAAGCAAGGGCGATCCTGCGGGAGCATCCCTTGCTGCGACCAAGTCTGATCGGTTCGGGCAAGCGCGAAGGGGTCGGCTTCATTCTGCCCACGCACGATTGGTTCCACGTCGATCTGAAGTCCCTCGTATCCCATCTGGCCAAACGCGCTATGGAGGACAGCGGCGAGCAGGCAGCGCAACTGCTGCACCGCTACCTAACGGCTGGGGCAGAGGCCGATCTCCCGGCCTACGAGATCACGCTCTTGCACGGCTTAAAACTCGACCGGCGCTTCGATCTTGGCCGCGACGCCTATCTGGCACCCTACGCGGACGCCAAGGCAACGTACGGCCTACCCGACGAACCCGAGAAGTGGCTCGACGGCGCAGGCCGCAATCCTCGTCGGCTGAACCGTCCCGTGAGCACGACCGCGCTCGTGCGCGATCTAAGGTGGGGACCAGGCGTCGCACCTCCCCCTGACGATGGCGATTTTTCCAATAAGTCCTGCCGCGCGTGCGCCCCGAAAGTGAAGTACCGCTTCCCCGGCGACTACGAGCTTGACCTTACAGACCGATTGCCAGACGACAACAAAGTCCTCGTTGATCTGCTGTCGATTGTAACGAGGAGTCCCCTGATTTCCCACACGAGCTTTGTCCGCGTCGCCAAGTGGGTCGAGGAGCTTGATCCCAACTTTGCTTTAGGTTTTCGCAGCTCCTCCGCTTACTTGTCCGACGTGCGGCCCAAGGAACACCAGTTCTGCCAGCACGACGCGGCTGCTTTCGCTACATTGGCCAGCCGCTGGTGTACCTATCGCGGCAAGCGCGACGTCATCGACATTGCGATCCGTCGGCTCGCCGCCTCTTTCGCCCGGGTCGGCGGCCCATTTAGTGCGGAAGACCGCATCCTCGATGTCTCCATCGCCTTGGAGATCATGTACGGGCCGATTAAACAAAACCTAGCCTACCAACTGGCGAGCCGAGCAAAACGACTGCTCGGCCCAAGTACCAACAAACGCGGCTGGATATCCGCTAGAGTGAAGTCCTTCTATGAAGTCCGTTCGGCCATCGTGCATGGAAAAAAGAAGATCAAAGGCGACCGATCTGCTATCGACAAGGCGCTGGAGGACGGACGCGACTTGGCCTGCCTCACGCTCGCGGAATTACTGTCCCGAGGGCCGGTACGGGATTGGGATAAGCTCCGAGAAGAAGCAACCAAAATATACGGATCGGGTAGCCGCCTATTTTATTCCTCAATGGAGGTGCGAGATGAACACTAGCAAACTTCTTCCTTTCCTATTCCTATTTCTCATCGCAACCAACTCACCTGCACAAGACGGAAAGGTCGATTTTTCCGGGGCTTGGTATCTACAAAAGGACAGAAGTGAACCCTCCAATATCGGCGGCCGATTCGCTGCTCTGCAACTCGTCGTCATCCAAGAGCAAGACGACATAGCAATTGAGCGAGTGTATGATAGCTTCGCCGCCTATGAAAACTTCCCTCTCGATGGCACAGAAATTTCGTCCGAATTCAGAAACTTTCCGCGCCTATCCAATGCTAACTGGACCGCCGACGGACAAAGCCTCATCATCGCAACCAAAACCGTCTTTCGCCGCAGAGGCAATGAATTCGCAATCGCTACGAGCGAAACGTGGAGTTTGCAAGAAGGCGGGCAAGTCTTAGTCATCGAGTATGTATCCAGTTCCCCCCGGCGCGAGACCCAAGCAACGCTGATCTACACCCAAGACGAACCCGTCGGGCCACGAGAATTCATCCCGCCAAACTTCAACTTTTATTCGCTCAACCCAGGCCGCAAAGCAAAATCATTGGGCTGGGCCCAAGAACGCGTCGAGGAGGATCTCGGACGCGGCATGGTGGCCATCGCCAGCGGCGAGAATCAGATATACTTGGGCTGGCGATTGCGCCAACAAGACCCCGAGGACATCGCCTTCAACATCTATCGCGCAACCGACGGCGGCAAGGCCATAAAACTCAATGCTGTACCCCTAAAAGAAACCACGGATTTCGTAGATGCTACGGCTCCCCTAGATCGGGAGAACACCTGGTGGGTGCGGTCGATTATAGCTGGGCAGGAACAACAGCAGGAGGCGACTGCGTCCGCTGCGTTGCCGGCCAATTCTCCCGCGCAACAATACATCGCAATCAAGCTGCGCGACGACTTGCCCGAAGACGGGATCCACAAAATCGGCATCGGCGATCTCGATGGCGACGGCGAATACGATTTCGTCGTCAAGCGCCCGAGAGGTCGGGTGGATCCGGGCATTCCGCGCCCCAGCCCGGACACCTTCAAAGTTGAAGCGTATAAACGCGACGGAACTTGGCTATGGCGCAACGACTTGGGCTGGTCCATTGAGCTGGGCACCTGGACCTCGCCGATGATCGTTTACGATTTCAACGGCGACGGCAAAGCCGAGGTCGCCCTCAAGACCGGCGAGGGGGACCCGCGCGGGGCCAACGCGCGCATCCTCACCGGGCCAGAATACTGCTCTGTCTGGAATGGCGAGACCGGCGCAGAAATCGCCAAAGTACCCTGGATCGCACGCGGCAAACCCAGCGATTGGGGCGACGAAGTGGGCAACCGCATGAACCGCAATATGATGGGCGTGGCTTACCTCGACGGCAAAACTCCTAGCCTGCTTGTGCTGCGCGGTATCTATGGCCTGATGAAAGTAGATGCTTGGCTTTTACAAGACGCCCAGCTTGAGAAAGCCTGGAGCTGGACCAACGAACGCGCCGGCTGGAAGTACCAAGGTCAGGGTCAGCACAGTATTCACGTCGCCGATATCGACAGCGACGGCCGCGACGAAATCCTCAACGGCTCGCTGGCCATCGACAACGACGGCCGCACTATGTGGAGCACTGGCTTGGGCCACGGGGACCGGTTCTACGTAACGGATATCGATCCCGAACGCCCCGGCCTAGAAGTGTGGTACAGCTATGAGGACCCCCACCCGCAAAACGGGGTCAGTCTTTGGGACGCTCGCACCGGTAATCTCATTTTCGGCACGGACAGCGAAACGATTGACAACGAAATCGACCGCGCCCTCGTCGGCGACATTGACCCCGCCTATCCAGGTATGGAAGTCTGGGCAGACCGCTTTTTTTACACGGCCAAGGGCGAAGCCATCCCAGGAGACATCCCGCCGCTGGATGGTCTAGTCTGGTGGGATGCCGACCCATTGCGCGAGCTACAAACCCGAGGCAGCGTCTCCAAATGGCAGGGTCCCGTTTTGACCAGCGATATAGAGGGTAATGTGATGGCTTGGGCCGATATCCTCGGCGACTGGCGCGAAGAAATCATAACCTATACCTCTGGGGAACTGCGCATCTACACCACGATCATACCAGCCACTGACCGCCGCGTCTGTCTCATGCAGGATCCACTCTATCGGATCGACGTAGCTTTAAAGGCGATGGGGTACGACCAAGTACCAATGACCAGCTATTATCTCGGCAGCGACTGATTGCGCCGGTGGCAGATAGGGGCGATCTGGCCTATTGGATAGGGTCGTTTCGCGGTTTTAGCTGCGAACGCTAAACTAGGTCGGCACCCAGCCCTTTTGCCGCAGTTCCGCTTCCAGCAGACCCAAACACTCGTCCATGATAGCCAGGGACTCGTCGAGCTGTTTTTGCGTAATGATCAGCGGCGGGTAAAAGCGCAAATCGTCGCCCTCGACCCAGTCGGCTCCCCCGCTAGCGCCCGAAATAGCCAACCCCCGTTCCAAGGTCAGTTGAGACACGCGCCGCGACACACCCCACTCGGGGAGAAAGGGCTTGCGGCTGCGGCGATCTTGGACCAATTCAATGCCCAACATTAGACCCTTGCCGCGCACTTGGCCGACGCAAGCGTGGCGCGTCAGGCCCTGGGCCTTTTCCTGTAAATAGTCCCCGACTTGGGCGGCGTGTTCCACAATGTTTTCTTCTTCCAACAGATCCAGTACGGCCAAGCCAGCGCACATAGACACTGGGTTATTGACATAGGTAAAAACGTGCGGCAAGGCTTGGCCGCTGCGCGTGAGATCCCGCCGCATCTGTTCGCTCAGCAAAACCCCTCCCAAGGGCGCATATCCGCTACTAGCCCCCTTGCCGAAAACGATCATATCGGGCACCACATCCCAATGCTCAATGGCAAAGAGCTTGCCGGTGCGGCCAAAGCCGGTGATGATCTCATCGGCGATAAAGAGGACGTCGTGCTCGTCGCAGATCTGGCGGATGAGAGGATAGTAATCGGGCGGCGGTACCCCAGCGGCGACCCCAGCCATGACCACCGGCTCGGCGATAAAGGCCGCAATGTTGTCGGCCCCGACCTCGCGGATAGTCTCTTCTAACTGGCGGGCGCAAGTCAAATTGCAGCGCTCTTCACAACCGGCAAACGCGCAGCGGTAGGGATAGCACGAAGCAATGTGCGGAAAAGTCGGCAGATACGGCTCAAAAGGTGCCCGCAGCCCCGGCATCCCAGTAGCTGCTAGGGCACCCAAAGTAGCGCCGTGATAGCCGCGCCAGCGACCAATGATCTGGTACTTTTGCGCTTGGCCCCGCTGCACATGGTACAAGCGGGCCAGTTTAATGGCCGTCTCCACGCCTTCGGAGCCACCCGAGACAAAGTACGCGTGGTTCAAATCCCCGGGAGCCAGTTCGGCTAAGCGGTGGGCGTACTCAAGGGCCGGTGGGTTAGTAAAAAACGTCGAAAAACAATAGGCCAACTCCCGTCCTTGGGCGGCCATAGCCTCGACGACTTCATGGCGACCGTGGCCCAAAGTGACGTTGCCAGCCCCGGCCGTGCCGTCGATATAGCGATTGCCAGCTTCGTCGTATAAGTAAATCCCCTCGCCCTTGACGAGAACCGGGTAGGTGTATTGCGGGTCGCGGTGGAGAAGCGCTGCGTCGGTAGTCATAGAGTTTATCCCAGCAGACAGTCTTTCATTCAGCGGTAGACATCCCGTCGATGTCCAATGTGTAAAACCGTCACCGTACTCTGCTGATCGTCAATTTCATAAATCACTCGGTAATCCCCAGCCCGGATGCGCCAGCCTTCACGCCCCTTCAGTTTGCGGCATCCTGCTGGACGGGGTTGGTTGGCTAGCATTCGCACAGTATCGCGCACTTTCTCATAGATTCCAGACGGCAATTGGGCCAATTCTCTCTGCGCTTGCCGCCGGATTCTAAGATCGTACAATTTCAGCGCTCCCTTTCGATTTCTTCCACCGCTTGCTCAAAAGGAATCGCCTCATCGTCTCTTGACTTAGCTTGGTCATAGGCCCGAATCGATTCTAGCTCTTCTAGTTCTTCCAGCAGCTTTTGGTAGGCACCGATTTCGAGCACCACGCTGACGCGCTGACCATTTTCGTCGATGATATACTGCTCTTTGACAGGTAGCATAGTGCAGGCTCCCTTCCTCAGATTTCGTTTCAAATGCCGCCTCTGCTCCCTTTAGAAGCGGCTGAGTTATTTAGAATAATCTACGGAAAAGGGCTGACCTCAGCGATATAAGCCTCGTTTTGCAGGGCCACCGGATCCTGAAATCCCCGTAAAATAGCCTGATGTTACGGGGATTTCGCTTTAACTCAACAGCCGGTTGAGGGTACGCTCCGAGTAGGGGGCTCGGTGAAGAAGCGCTGGGTCGGTGACCATGGATTTTATCCGCTCAGAAGGTCGCTCACAGACGCGGCCTGAGTGATTTCATTTGCTTCATCTCGAAACAAAAAACTGGCTAAGATTCCAGATGGTTTTGAAGAAGCCTCTTGGTCAAAATTGTTCATGTTCCCGAAGACGAGAAAGCTATCTTGAGCACGTGAAACTGCCACATTGAGCATGGAATTGCCACGATCAAAAAAGTACGGTGGGCGATCATCGATACCATATACAGGGGAAAAAATGACGACGGGGCACTCTGCTCCTTGTACGATGTGGACGGTACCAACCTTTAACGACTCAGCAATACCAAACCTTTTCAGCAGTCCTTGGATCTGGTTAGCCTGCGATTTAAAAGGAGTAATGATCGCGATGATCTTATCCAAACTCAGGCTCTTCTCAGAGTAATGCGATACAAGCATGTCACGATGCTCTGCAATCCATCTCACAATAATAGTCGCCTCATCTCGATTGTCTCGACTGCCCCTCACTCGACGGGAGTTTCCAGGAATATGTACATAGCCAAGATGAGGTAGTGGATAATCCACCTCACTCTCCCGCTTCGGGACCAGACGCCCTCTATATGCGAGCCGGTTGCAATACTGAATAATTTCTGGTACACAACGACGATGTTCCGCCAAAAACATGCCGCGTTCAAATGAACCACGCTCATCGGACTTTTGATATGGGCTGGCACGCTGCGCGACTTTCATAAGGCTCCCGCTTGAGGCATCGAGACCTGTAGAAAAAAATGTTTCCATTTTATCTTTATCGTCGGTGGATATCACCTTTTTCTCACGCAAGTTGCCAATATCAATAGATTCCGTGATACCCCAGATAGGTTCAAGCTGCTGTGAGTCACCCACAACGAGAGCCTTTTTGGCCAATGCAAACGTCGCACCACTTACATCAGGTGAAACTTGACCGGCTTCATCGATGATGAGAAGATCAATGAAGTCGAACAATGTTACGCGTTCCCCGTTAAAGGCGTGCATGAAGTTAGGCAGTGTGTATAGTGTTGAGACGAAGCAAGGGGCCAATTTTGCGTAACGCCGCCACCGTTTCTTCTGTTTTTTTTCTGATTGACTTTCTTTGTAGTCTGTATTGAACTGCTCACGCATTTCAAGCAACCACCGGCCTTCCCAGTAATGGGTTGCCAATTTGAAGGCGGTATAGCGCAATCGAGTATCCATGGTATCGAGCAGAGAAGAACCATCGATGGAAAATTCATGTTGAGCACACCAAGCATCCCACGCTTGCTCCGCTCTCTGTAATCTCTCCCAATCGCGTTTAGCCTGACGTAGTTTTTCGGCGAAATCCCGTTCTTGATCCCGAGCGTTATTGACATGCTGCTCGAAGAATAAAAGAATAGTATCCGCATGGTCTAGCGAGTCGCGTTTGATTTGACGTAGTCTTTCGGCGAAACCACGTTCTTGATTCTCGGCGTCCTTGACATGTTCATCGAAAAAATTCGTGATACCTTTGATATCCAATGGATCAATCAGACACGTCGAACGAATAGACAAAAGATAACGTCGATTGCGTATCTCGATACGGTCTTTGACCCATGGAAGAAATCCAAACAGTGTCATCCACCATGGCATGGTATCCACATGGTCCAACCAGCCGCATTGGGCTTCTCTATATTGAATGATTTTTTTCTGGCATGTATCCAAATCATTTGCACACTGATTCAGATGCGTTTCAATGCCCCCGCGATCTCCATAACGGTCCGATAATTCAGTCTGTATTTGACGTAGTTTTTCGGCGAAATCTCGTTCTTGATTCACAACGTCCTTGGCACGTTTATCGAAGAACGAAAGAATGGTATCCGCATAATCTCGCCAATCGCGTCCGGCTTGACGTAATTTTTCGGCGAAACCCTGTTCTTGATTCTGAGCGTCTTTGACAAGCTGCTCGAAGAATGAAAGAACGGTATCCACATGGTCCAACCAGCCACGTTGGGCTTCTCTGTATTGCACGATTTTCTTCTGACATGCTTCCAAATCATTTGCACACTGTTTAAGGTGTGTTTCAATGCCCCCATGAGCACCATAGCGTTCCGATAATTCGTCTTGTATATTTTCCACCTGCAACCATGTCCGAATCCCTTGGCAAATCGCTTCGGTCTTCTCTTCGAGTTGTCGATGAAGCAATCTGATCGAGTCTTTGACATCGGCGACATTCACAACTCCAAAATTCTTCATATAGGCACGGCAACACTTGAGAAAATACTGCTCAGCATGGGAGATAAATTCTTCGTCTTCGATGTTAACTCTGGTCAATTTTCCCGAACTGGACGGAAGGAGGAATTCACTAGGATTAGGCCAATTCGTTGTTATCTGATACTGATTATCTAGCTCTCTCTCCGTTCTACTTGAGGATGGACAAAAGAGACCGTAACTTTTGAGGTCTGGGATCCATCGTCCTCCCAACAAAGATTCATCTTCGGGTACACTTCCAAAGCTATCTATAATATTTGTGACAGCTTGGTTATTCGCTGAAGCGGCAAATATAATTGGTGGTTCACGCTCATACAAAGCTGCTTCAACCCACAATGAGGCGACAATACTTTGAAGCAATGTCGTCTTGCCTGTTCCTGGCGGGCCATTGATCGCCAGCATTTCTCCATCTGATAGGGTAAAAAAATGATCGATGGCTTCGCGTTGGGATGAGGATAATGGAAACTTCCAATGCATGTGCCCGAGATGTTGAGCTGATTTTTCAGTCCTTTGTTTTTCATTCAACAAGGGGCGCAGCGGTTCATCATGTAAAGATGTTAAGCGAGGTAAAAGTTTAGGAGACGATAATGACCTGTCGTCAAGTCTATGCAAAATATCATCGTATAATCTGATGATATGAGCTGGGATGATCCTCACATCTTCATCAATCAATATGCGGGGAACCATCTCTTTTTCGTAACCTTCAAGATCGAACTCTTCAAATGTCTGTCCAGCAACGGTTTGCAACATGCGATCACTATATTGCCATATATCGATCCAGCGCGGATCGCTACCAGGAGTTTCTTCATTTTGAACCACCGGATTGAGCGTGAGAAAGTGATCCATGGCTTCAACACTACCAATGGTTTCTGCCACCTGAGTCGGCTCTAATAGGTCCCGTGGAATCCACGGCATGAGTTCGTAAGAAGGAAAGAGAGCTCCGTCCCGCGATAACCGAGCTGGTATCCACACGGGTGTCAATGGCCTCTCTCTTCTTGCCCTGTGAAGCGTGTGATCAGTTTTTGGACGAGCAACAATTGGACATATCAACACACTGACCCACTTGACACTTTCATCCTCTTCAGTCGAAGTTTCTCGAAAAATAGCCCTCTGACGTGGTGATTTTTTCTTCTTTTTTCTTTCAAAATCATCCACGATTTTGCTGGCTATCTGTGAGGGTATATAATTCCTTGATGGCTCTATATTAACCGAATGAGACTTTTCAAGCCTGCTTGGATCAATATCACGACGAGCACTGTCTGCAAGGCATGAACGCCAATAGGCGACGATTCGAGCTATATGTTCCATTTTCAATATCTCCAATACTTTGCTGTATGAATATCGACTCGGTGTACCCCTATGCTCATAGCCGACTCAAAAACGGGAATTTTCATCAGTTTCTACTCCTGAGTTGGGCGTTTGCCCTATCCTCATCTAATCTGCGGCAACACCTCGCGCAACACCTCCGCAAAGGCTTGCCGCTCGGCTGCTGGCCCCACGGTCAGGCGGATGCAACGATCGAGCGGAGCCATTCCCGGCATCCGCACAAAAACCCCGTGCTGCAAAAGCACCTGCATCAGACGCCGCGCACGCTCGCCACTACCCACGTCGAGCGCCACGAAATTAGTCGCCGAGGGCACTGTTTTCAGGCCCAATTCTGCTGCCAGCGACGCGTAATCCCGCCGACCTTCCTCCACTTGCCGCACCACCGAGCACACAAACTCATCGTCGCCCAGCGAAGCAAGCGCCCCAGCTTGGGCGACGCGATTGACTCCAAAGTGATTGCGAACTTTATCGAGTGCGGCTACCATGTCGCGATGCGCCAGCGCATAGCCGACCCTAGCCCCCGCCATGCCGTGCGCCTTGGAAAACGTCCGCAGCCGCACCACCTGTGCCCGTTCCACTTCCAGCGGCAACAGAGCATCCTCCGGCGCGAAGTCGCTGTACGCCTCGTCGAGCAAAAACACACAATCCGGCGGCAACCCCGCGATAAAATCCCGCAACTCGTCGGCCCGCTGATAGGTGCCCATGGGATTGTCGGGATTGGCCACGTAGATCAGCTTGGGGCATACTTCCCGCGCCTTGTCCAACAGAGCTGGCAAATCCTCCCGATCCGCGCGATAGGGCACCTTGTGCAACACCGCTCCGTGCCCCTCGACATGGTAGTTAAACGTGGGATAGGCCCCCAGCGACGTCACCACCGCATCGCCCGGCTCGGCAAAGAGGCGCACCAAAAGCCCCAACAGTTCGTCAATACCCGCACCCAAGGCGACCTCTTCCCGTGCCACCCCATGCCGCACCGCCAGCGCCGAACGCAACTCGTATCCCTCTGGGTCGTTGTACCAATGCACTTGATCCACCGCCTCCACCATGGCCTGCCGCGCCTTCGGCGAGATCCCAAAATTGCTCTCATTGGCCCCAACCCTCAGAGCGAGCAACTGTCCCTGCTCCCTCTCCAATGCCTCGGGCGGTACAAAGGGAACGGTCGCTGGCAGAGCGCGGACGATGCGCGTAAAGGGCAGCACGGCTTAAGACCACACGTAGATTTCGTCGTCGTCTTCGGCATAGCCAATGAAGACGGCGAGCACCACCCGCGGATCGTCCCCCTGCACCGCAGGGACCTCGTGGATACAGCGCGTATTGAAGAAATACAAATCGCCCGGCTCAAGCGCGACCTCGCAGTGCTCCACGCCCTGCGCAGCCGCATACTCGTGAAAACGGCCCTCGGCGATATACGGCTGTATCTCCTCGGTCCACAGGCAGCGGTGCAACACAGCCTGCACCCCAAGCCCCGCAGAATCCGCGTTCTGCACGCACAGCACGCCGGCAAATTGATGGGTAAAACGCGCCACCTCGTAGTTGAACCGCTTTTCGCGCAGGACTACGTGGTCGATGTGCGGACTATAGGAGTGAGTCTCATAGTGGACGCGAAAGATAGCCGGGCCGTACAAGCGCCCATCGCGCTCGCGCGCCGTCTTAACCGCCTTGTTGGGAGCCAACGCCTGCAAGTGCCGATAAAGCAACTGCACCGGGTCAATCAACCCCTCAAAAAGGGTGGCAAAAAGCGCGTGCGTCTCCTCCGCATCAGCCAAGAATGTCTCTCGGTCGCCGCCCAGGTTGCCAAGGCTGGTGCCAATGTCGATGCGCGTGCGCTCGTCGCCCGGAGCGCGCAGCAACCCGCGCTCGGCAAAGCGCTCCATCAGCCGCTGACAGTCGGCCGGCGTGCAGACCTCGGGCAGCAGGATCGCCGGTATCTCCGCCCGCGCCAAGGCGCGAAGCGGGTCGGCGCACTCGTCCGGCCCCACGGGCCGCCAAGCGGCCCCTGTATGCACCTCTCGATACTCCAATAGATCCCTCCTTTTGCATGTTGACAAAAATCACATCCCCCACACCGCGACCGCCACACCACCTTCGGTTTCCTCGCGGCGATACACCTTGTCGTCCCACGACCTGTCCTCGCTGCGGTCGAAGAGCACCAAATGCCCTTCCGCCGACATGCAACGGTCCATGTAGGCGCGCGTCTGCTCCAGCCCCTCGCGTAGCGTCCGCTTGAAGCCCCTATGCAGCACCTTGCACTCAATGACCACCTTCTGCGTCCTGCTGGTATCTCCGCCCACCGGCCACACCAGCAGCAAATCCGTGCGCCCCCGACCCAAGCCATACTCGCGCTCAATGCGCCCGCCGCTGTTGACGATGCGCTGCAAAAACGCCTGTAGCAGCAACTGCGGACCGGCCTCTTTGTATTGGAAGCGCTCCACCCAGTGCTCGGAGTGCTCGCGGAAAAATTCTTGGAACGCCGCCAGCAATTTGTCCACCTCCAGCGCCCCGTCGTCCGCGATATACCAAGCCGGATCGTCGTGAATCACCATCTCCTGCGTGGTCCAAGTCAGGGCACGCGGGATCACCTCCCGGTAGATCGGGTTGGCGATGGCCACTGGCTTGCCAAGGCCGATCAGACCAAGGTCGCGCACGTACTGCAGATCGTCGTCGGCAATCGCGGCAGCCTCAACGGCACCGCTCAGCAGCGGCTCGATCACCCGGCGCACCCGCTCTTCTTGGAGCTTGTCGGTAAGTTGGTCCAGATGCGTCTCGCGGCGCAGGATCAACTGCTCGTGCGCATCTTGGATGGCGGTCAGGGAAATGGGCTGGCCGCGGTCCCGCCCGCCCTTGTTTTTGAAGCAGGCTTCGTACGCCAAGGCATTAACCAGCCACGGCTGGCCCTCGGTCAGCTCCCAAATCGCGGCGCACGCCTCGTCCGTGAAGGCCTGGCCGGTCTCCTCGGTGTGCTGCGCCAGCAGGGACTCAACCTCTGACCGCGAAAAATCTCCGAGCCGCAGAGATTCGGCGCGGATATTAAACGCGCTCCCCCCGGCAATGATGGCATTTTCCGCGGACGACTGAATGCGGTAGTCGCGCACGTCGCGCACCCCGCACAAGATCACGCTCTGGGGAAAGCGCCGCGGACGATCCGGGTAACCAGCGCGTAGCTGCCGCAGCACCGCCAGCAGGCTGTCGCCGACCAATGCGTCGATTTCGTCGATCAGCAGTACCAAGGGCCGCGAATCCGCAGCAGACCAGTGTGCGAGCACTTGGCGCAGCGCACCACTGGGCCCGGTGCTTTCTAGTACCGTGCGCCACTGACTGGCCAACTCCGCGCCCAGCGCGTCAAGGCCTCCCAGCTCCAGTTCGCCAAGTATGGCGCGCATGGCCGTTTCCAGATTTTCGCGCGCCGACTGGCCGACCTCGACGTTGACGTACACACAGCGGAACTCGCCACTGGCGTTTAATTGATCCCTCAAGGCGAACAACGCCGAAGTCTTGCCTGTCTGTCGCGGCGCGTGTAGGACGAAGTACTTCTCCTGCCGGATGAGTAGCAGCAAGTCGTCGACGTCGAGCCGCGATAGAAGCGGGACGTGGTAGTGGATGTCCGTCTTGATCGGGCCGGCGGTATTGAAAAATCGCGGGGTGGTCGTCGTCATTTTTTGTACCTCACTAGCTGGCGAGGGCATCTATCCAACGCGGGCATCCAAAATCGCCAGTGCCTGCTTCCGATCCAAATGCGGGTGGGCGAATTGATTGCGATAGCTCCGCAAGCAGCCGTAGCAACTCGAATCGCAGCCGCAATTGCCCTGAACCCGTTGCCGAGCGTTGTGTAGCATCTCCTTGAAGATGCTCTCCTGTTCCAGTTGTGCTACTAGCGCCGCGCCGCCCGGCACGTTATCGTAGAGCACGATTGCGGATTCCCCAGTACTGCTGCCGGTAATCGTCACATTCAGATCCGCATCCGGCACGTCTAAGGTCTCCGCTGCTCCGAGCAGGACAGCGTAGGCGACGGAATAGGCGTCCCACTCGCCAGTCAGTTGAGGAAATTGCAACCGCACGACGTCCGTGACCAGTTCGTGGCCGAGCGAGAATCGGTCTAAGGTACGGACGGGGCACCTTCATTCCATTGCTCGAAATTACGTGCGTCATCGTACTGGTAATGACGGATAGGCCATTCCTTCCCAGGAACCTTCTTGATACCGCACGATTCCCATTCCAGCTTGTTTGCCACCACCTTGCCGCCAGGCGCGTATTCGGCAATGGCTTGGGACAAATCCCGCTGAAGTGATACACCCGTTGGGTTGCCGACCTGGGGACGAGTATCAAGTTCGACGACATCCACGGGGAAGCCATATTTGGGGATGACCGCCTTGCGCGACAGGAAGTTCAAAGTCTGCTCGCCTGCAATGGTTTTCATGCGAGCTTCGACTCTGTTTGTTCCCTTATGCTGATTGAACAGTTCCTGACGAAAATTCTCCATGTCGAGATAATCCGCGCATACTTCCGCTTCTACATCGGCAAAGCGGCTCTGTAGCCCCGCTATCTGGTCAATCCAAACATCGCTGGCAAGTCCAGTTTCTTCGTGCATATCCTGCGGCACGATCCGGCGCAGGGAGTCCCTCAACACATCGTTATCCTCGCAGAATTGCTTCAGGTCGGATACAGCGCACGGGTTCGACCAATCTCCGATGAATGCTTCTACGTTCCGAAAACGTGCTCTATTCTCTGTAGTCTTGAAAAACGAAGACAAGGCGGTGGCAACCATGTGCCGGACGATGATTTTCGTATTTGTCATCTGCAACCGCGGCGGCCGCACCTTGCCTTCGATTACGCGGTCCTTGGGATCTTCGTAGTGGTAGAGGTCATGTGGGTTGCGGCGACAGTAGGTCAGCGCGAGCCCCGGCGTCTCTCGGCGTCCGGCCCTCCCGACGCGCTGAGTATAGTTGAATGGCTCCGGCGGCACATTGCGGAGGAATACAGCCTCTAGATCGCCTAGGTCAACTCCGATTTCGAATGTAGTCGAGGAACTGAGAAGGTGCGTCTTCCCATTCTTGAACCGATCCTGTCTCTGACGTGCCTCGTCGCTTTCAATTTGCGCCGTGTGCTCCTCTGAGCGCAGGACGGGCGGCAAGTCAGTGCTTTCGTAAAGAATTCGATAATGGTTTTCCTTGAGTCGTGTGTGATCGGCCGGGACCAAGTCGCCGGGGCATTTATTTCTAGGACAGACACCACGAATGTTGTGAGGGGTCAGCGTAGCACAGGTACCGCATTCCCAAATCTCACCGGGCTCGGCGAGCTTGATCCGCAACCAGCGCGGGTTGAGACGAAACGTCCCGTTAGTCGTTCCTCTGGAAAGAATGGGCTCGTCAGTATGGCCTCGCAACGCACCCCATATATCCTTCATGAGCTTCCCTGATGCCGCCTGTTTCTTATCGTCAGACAGCCCGCTGTCTGCAAGCAACCTGTGAAGGAAGTGCTTCACGATTGCGGATTGGGAGCCGCCCCATTCGGAGACATGCCGCCGTTTGCTAGGTGGCCCCAGACCGTAAGCTTGTTGGGGCCACGGCGAAACATCGCTCCATGCCGGAGTCCCGACACTTTCCGGTAAACCCATGGCGCGTTGTAGACGCAACCCGTCCAAGAGATACTCGAACAGGCGGTGTGCTTCCTCATCAGCGAGATTCCACGGCGGATTTCTCATTGCTTGGGGCAATGTCGAGTCATCAGGAATCTTGACGTACCACTTGACCAAACCGACACCAGCCAGAGACAGTCTTCTCTCATCCGTCAGTGCTTCGCGAAGGATCGCCATTAGCATCATGCGATTTTTGCTCTCCGTAGTATCTGATCCTTTGAACAGGCCAGCCCAATCCCATTGTTTGAGCAACCGGTTCCTGATGTCGTCAATAGACAGGCCTTCCATATCAACCGGACCGTCTCTTAGCGTACGCAACATCAGATTACGGTCTCGCACCTTCTCGTAAGAGTCCTCTGCGTACCAAGCGAAGAACGCCGCTTCCTGCCGACTGTCGGCAAAAGCCAGCACCTTGCGCCCACTTTCTGGCAGCAACTCATGCAAAGCCGTCGTGATGACCGCATTAGGACCGTCAGAACCGTGAACGATCTCCTGCACGGGATCGCCAATGCCGCCACGTTGATAGCCACAGGTCTCGCACTGCTTGAGTTGATCGGGGTGGTCCTTGTGAGATTCGCACTTCTTGACATGAATCGGTGCCCCGCAGTCGCATACCGGCTTGGACGTGGAGAGCGCACCACAGCACCTGCACAAAACGTGCGTCGCCTCCTCGAATGGCAGATAGTAGTCCACGCCAAAATCCGACTGGCTGGGGTCGCGGACTGCCTCTCGCAGCTTTCCGCCTTTCTCCCGGCCAACGTAGTAGTGCTGCCCGCACTCGCGGCACAGCGCGACTTCTAACGGTTCCGTAGTGGATCCGTCCTCTATCACGCCTTTGCGATTCAACACAACGGCATCCGCCCGTTCTCTGTGAACCAGAAACGCCCCTTCAAGTGCTCGCAGAAAGGCGTGATAACGCTGCGGTCGTTCGGCTTCGCTTGTCTGCTCAGATTCCCCGAAAATGATCCCTGGCACCAAGAATGATTCGCCAAAGAGCTCTCCAGCAAAATCGGCCACAGCTCGTTTGTCTTCCTCTCCCTCGCCAGAAGAAATGGTCGCGCTAGTGGCGATGCAGCGAAACGGATCTTTGCGACCGCCATCGCGCAACCGCTGCTTGAGACGCCGGGTCAGCATGCCCATTTCCATGCCCTTGGCACCGCGATACTGGTGCGCCTCATCAAGCACGATGAACTGCCAGCGCGTACCTCGGTCGCCGTCGAACAGCGGGCTATCGTCGGGACGAATGAGCAGGTATTCCAGCATAGAATAGTTGGTTAGCAGGATGTGCGGCGGCGTGTTTCGCATCTCCTTGCGGAAGACCAACTCGCCGGGTAGGCGTTCCTCGTCCCGTGCAGCGGCATTGCGCCTGTTGTCTTTACTATCTTCGGGCGTCTGGCCGATGTACTGGCCGAACGTGGGTCGAAATCCTGATTCTGCCTCATCTAATTCGTTGCAGATGTTTCCAAGGCGTTCGCGCTGGTCGTTGGCGAGGGCGTTCATCGGGTACAAGATCATTGCCCGCACCCCCGGCTCCCGCAATTCGCCTGTCAGATGCTGACGGTACAACTCGAATAGGATCGGGTAGAGAAAACTCTCCGTCTTGCCACTGGCGGTGCCGGTGGCAACGACGATGTTCTGTTGATCTTGGTACGTGGCTCGTACCGCGTGCTCTTGATGTATATATAATGGCCTGTCAATCAGCGCCGGGAGAAGACCTTCGATCTGGTCAGGAAAACACTCCTGTGCCAACGCTCTTGCGTTCAGGCCCTGTTTGAAGCCACGGGCCGGTTCGGGAAACGGCCCCTTCAATAGGCTACCTTCCTCCTTCAGCGCAGATTGGAAAGATTTCCGCAGGCTCGGATCCTTGAAGTAGAAGGAGGTCTTCAGATAATTTTCATAACGTTGGCGAATACTCTCAGGCCATTGTCGTATATCGTTTGCGTCATTCATTCATCAATTCCTGATCGTCTCTGCGGTTTGCGAGGTACCAGCGCCACCGAGAACGGGGATCGACGATCTGACAGAATCGATCAACCCTATCCAAGGTGACTTACCGATTCGGAGCACGGGCTTTCCGCTGATTGATTGAAACCTCATAATCCTCCAAATTTCTCTTGGAAATCCAAATTCTCGAATCTTTGAATTTCCCTTTGGTTTCCACACGGATCCAACGGCTCAAGCGGTCTCTACTTGGCTCAACCACGCCGGCTACAATCGAGTTCTGAAAACAAAGGAGAACATGAGTTCCATTAGGAAGGTCCATGAACTCCGGAAAAGTCAGAGGCTGTCTGAAAGCCTCTGGTGGCCTTCGCGCGGCTGCAAACGCGGCGGACGGCTTTACCCGCCTTGTCCGCCTCGCTTTCGCTCGCGCTCGGGGCACACCTGGAATTTCCAGACAGCTTCTCAGCAAGTCGGCGGAAACGCGGATGAGTGCCACTACGTCTGCGCCGCATTGAGCATTGAGCAAAGCATCTTCACTCAGCCGTTGGTCAATCTGATCGTAGTCGATAAAGTCGGACAAATGTATCTCTGTCTCAGTGTTATCTCTATTCTTTTGGGAGCGATGCGTCCGGTCCAGTTCCTCGTCGAACCCCACCTTGACCGATGAAATACGCCGCGGCAAACGCAACTGAATCCCCGCGCCTATATCGGCGTACTCGCGAAACTCCTGCCGTGTCATCGCCAAGGGCACGGCGCACCATTCGTCGGCCTTTCTGTCATCTTGCACCATCCGCCACCAAATGCGTGGCAGTTTGATGACGGTATCGACGCGGTCCACACCAGACTTCAGGTCACACGATATGTGATCCCCATCTGGATGCGGCTCAACTATGAGGATTCCTCCCGACTGCACGGTCACATGGGCCTCGGCAGTGTCGAGGTTTAGTTGAATGTCAGTGCTGACAGCACTGACGAATTGCACCTCTGCCAACGAATATCCTGTTGAGGGCGGGACAAGCAGTATTGCTGCAGAATACGGTTCGTCATTCACGCGAATCTCCCGGAGATCACGCAGATATCGAAACTCGCCACTGTCCAGCAACTTCGCGTCACCGTCGTAAACGCGGACGAAAAATCGCCCCTAGCGGCCATTCAAAACCTCCACAAGAGATTGATCGGCCGGCTTGAAGTTCTCTCCTTTCCATCCGTCCTCCCTTTCTTCGCCGATCCGCGCCCACACGATGTCTGAGGTAGGGCACAGGCTTGGCGGAGCACCAACGAATAACTCGCCGTCTTCACAATCGTCAAAGACACGATCACCGTCCAACTCAAAGCCGGTTGTGGTCAATGCGAGCTCGCAATCCTCGAACCCGCCTACATCTCCCGCCACCTTGCCTTTTTTCACGTAAAAAAAATGCGCCGTAAAATTCGCGTCCGTGCATTCCTCCGGCTCAACAGGTGCGCTCCCTGTGCGCTTCCACTCTCTCGGTGCTATAATGATGAAGTGTCCGCTGGTGATGCCGCCCACCTTGCGGCCATCGCCATCCCAATCGTTCGGCATCTTGAAGATCAGCGGTGCGCCATCGAACAACGGCAACTGATCCGATTCACGATCTTTGTAGTCAATAGACAAACTGCTGGACAAGGACGAAAGACTGTATTCGCCGTCCACCATATTCAGAGATTCGCCATTGTACCGCACTTCCATGATGTTGCATTCGTCATCCGCAGCCAACACGACCTCCCACTGCCAAGAAGCCTTGCGGCAGATGAGCTCTGGGCGAGGTGTAAACGTTGGATTGTCCTTGGCGTCGTCATTGACTGGCGATGGAGATTGCGTCGGTCCATTCCGTCTTCCGCCTATTCTGCGTGGGGGCTTTTGGCTTCGGTTTTGTTTCTTCTTCTTGTCCTCAGAAAAATCTGAATTCTCATCGCGAGCATCGTCTTCAGACGGTTCGGCCCTCTTCGGCGGCTCAGCAGGCGGATCGGTCAAGTCTGGCTGCGATGAACCACCTTCGTCGGCATTGATATTCGGCGCATTTCCGTGATCTTCGGCAGGTTGTGCCGAAGGCGAATCCGGTTCTGGGCGTACGTCCTCCAACGGATCGGAAGACGATTTCTCCGAACCATCACTGACTGGAGTGCCCGGTTCGATTTCTGTGGGGACTTGGCCGGACTGGTCGCTGTCCGTAGCACTGGCGGACTCGGCCAACTCGTTGTCATTGGGCATCGGTTGGTTAATCGGCTCTTCGTCAGTAGTGTCCCGACTGTCGGATACAGTTTTGTGGTCGTCCCCGACGGGTTTGGCATCCGCTGAATAAGGGAGCACTGACCCTGCCTGCGAATTCGCTTCCTCAGTATTGTCTGCCACTTCCGTAGTGTGATCGCTCTCTAAGCTATCTGTATCAGGGCGCTGTCTGTACTGTGCAGGTGGAGTCAACTCTTGGGAGACTTCCGGCGACTCTTTCGCAGGGCCCTGAGGTTCCGAAAATGGATAGGAATTTGCTTTCTTCTTGGCTGAGCGGGTTCTTCGACACCGTAGACGCCGCACCCATACTCGTAACGATTGGACTATGTTACTCAACATATTGATCTGATAGACTTTCTCGGGCCGGGTCGCCACAATGCACTCGCGGCGTTTTCTTCGTACGTTGTTCTCTGCAAATCGAAAACTCCTGTAAGCTACTGACGGCTAAAGCGCGTCAGCTTTTTGACGGAGCACGCACGACCCAACAGCGTCCACGTTATGCTCCGTAAGCCCGCTTCGGGCTTTATTAAGGATATTCACGGCAGCATTGATATCTCGATCTAATTTCGCCCCACATTCGCAGGAGTGCCACCGTTGGCTAAGCGATTTCTTTTTTACGCAACCACACTTGGAGCAGGCTTGCGACGTATAACTGGCATCCACTTCAACGACTACGCTACCGGCTCTTTCAGCCTTGTAGTCGAGCATCGAGCGGAACAAGTGCCAGCTTGCGTCGGCAGCCGACAAAGCCAAGCGTCTGTTGTGCAGCATAAAGGCGGGGGAAACGTTTTCTACTGCGATCAGCGCAAACTCTTGCGTCAGACGATCCGTCAGGGTGTGCAGGAAGTGCCGTCGTTGGTTGCTAACCCGCCAATGCAAGGTCTCAAGCTGTCGCTTTGTTTGCCACCAACGAGCAGAAAACCGCGTCTTGCGGGCAAAGGCGCGTTGTGTTCGCCGGAGCGTACGCAACGACCTTCTAAGCCAGCGGGGGTTGTCTATCAGGGTTCCGTCCGAAAGGGCCAACAGGGACGAAAGACCGAGATCAATGCCGATGGCCTTGCCGCTTTTCAGCGGTGGGGCAGGCCGTCCGTCGTCGCCTTGAAAAGAGACGAACCAGCGGTTGCCAGCCTTGCGAGTGATAATAGCCTGCTTGAGACAGTTTTCAGGGACGGGGCGGTGCAACTTGATACGCACGTCGTCCACATGCTGTACCGCGAGTGCGCCGCCCCTCAGCGTGCATCCATCCCCGTGGCGATACTCCACCGAGCGAAAGCGCGTAGCCGGCTTGAACCGAGGGAAGCCGGCTTTTTCGCCGGCCTTGATGCGCCTAAAGAAAGAGGCAAAAGACTTGTCCAGGCGGCGCAGCAATTGCTGCGCCGACGTGGCATTGAGCAGGCCAAAATCCTCAACGCGCACCTTGCGATCTTCCTTAAAGCGCCGCCATTGGTCGTAGTAGCTCACAGACTGGCCAGTATGCTTATGCACACTACGGCGATGCGCCAACGCTTCGTTGTAGAGCAAGCACGACTGGAGCAGGATTATATTGAGCGTGTCCTGCTGGTCAGGCGTCGGATACAGACGGTACTGGTAGGTGCGTTGCATCTATACGCCCTTCTGCCCTTCTATGTAGCGGCGGACCGTAGCATCCGATACCTCCCCGATAGTGCCCGCATAGTAGCTGCGCGACCACAGGGAAGGCAGGCGCGTCTTGAGCGACGGGAACCGCTCCCTTAGTTCGTGGGCCGTAAAGCTCTTGAGATGACGCACCAACTGATTAACAGCTATTGTCGGCGTCCCTGTGATAAAGCAGTGGACGTGATCGGGGCGTATCGCTAGCGATATGATTTCCACGCCAAGCGTGTCGGCCTTCTCGCGCAGAAGCTGTTCAAGCGCGTCGGCAATCTCGCCCGTCAAAACGCCGCGTCGATACTTGGGGCACCACACCAAGTGGTATTGAAGAAAGTGAGTGCAATCGGCACTCTTTCGTTTGTTTGTCATACATATAACTAACGAAAAGATTAGTTTAATATCAATAAGCTATTTTATATCGTCCTTCACTCAGGGCGCACAAGGCCCCGTCGTGCGGAGCAGGCCGCTCCTATCCCCCTGAATGGCTAAAACCGTCAGTCCCTCGGAGTTTTTATGGATAGCGTTACGCAAATCGCGCTCGGCGCAGCCGTCGGCGAAAAGGTTTTAGGCAAAAAGGTTGGCAACAAGGCTCCCCTGTGGGGCGCGGCCTTGGGCATCCTCCCAGACCTCGACGTATTGGGCGCGGCCTTTCTGTCGGGGACTGACCTATTGGGCTTTCACCGCTGGGTGTCGCACTCCCTGCTCTTTGCAGTAGGCGGCGGCCTCGGGCTGGGCTGGGCGCTGTCTAAGCTACACCGCGATGCGAGCTGGCGCGAGTGGTCCACGCTGGCGTTCTGGGCAATTCTCACGCACGCCCTCCTCGACTGCTTCACCGGGTACGGCACCCAATTGTTCAGTCCGTTCAGCGATTACCCGGTTGCCTTCGGTTCCATCTTCGTCATAGACCCGCTCTATACCCTGCCCTTGGCTATCGGCCTCATCGCCGCCCTCTGCCAGCGGCGACTGCATTGGCGGCGGCGGCTCAACGCGCTAGGCCTGTGCTTGAGCACGGCGTATTTGCTCACTACCACCGCAATCTGCCTACACGTGCGCAGCACCTTTGCCCACGCCCTCATCGAACAAGGCATCGCCTACGAGCGCCTGCACGTCGTGCCGACCCCGTTCAACGCCGTGCTGTGGTCGGGCTTAGCTGGCACAGACGACCACCTGTGGGCCGGGCTGCACTCCCTGCTCGACGACGACTCGGCGATCCGCTTCCACCGCATCGAGCGCAACACCCATCTCA
>JAJEEZ010000393.1:0-5702 GCA_022820705.1 Candidatus Latescibacterota bacterium
CTTCACTGGGTACGGCACCCAGTTGTTTAGTCCGTTCAGCAATTACCCGGTTGCCTTCGGTTCCATCTTCGTCATAGACCCGCTCTATACCCTGCCCTTAGCCAGCGGCCTCATCGCTGCTCTATGCCAGCGGCGACGGCACTGGCGGCGACGGCTCAACGCGCTGGGCCTGTTCTTGAGCACGGCGTACTTGCTTGCCACCGCCGCAATCTGCCTACACGCGCGCAGCACCTTTGCCCAAGCTCTAGACGACCAAGGCATCGCCTACGAGCGCCTGCACGTCGTGCCGACCCCGTTCAACGCCGTGCTGTGGTCGGGCTTGGCTGGCACAGACGACCACCTGTGGGCCGGACTGTACTCCCTGCTCGACTCCGACTCGGCGATCCGCTTCCAACGCATCGAACGCAACACCCACCTCATCGCCTCCCGCCGCGATGACCCACCAATCCAGCGTCTATTCTGGTTTTCTCGCGGGTACTATCGGGTGGAGCGCCACGCCGACGAACTCTACTTCTACGACTTGCGCTTCGGCCGCTCCGACTTCTATCTCGACTCCACCGGCACCTACCGCTTCGCTTTTCGCCTGTTGCCGTCCCCATCCCTTCCCGAGCGCATCGCCGACATCCAGCGCACCAATAATTCGTTCGAGCGCACCGACCAAGCCCTAAAGCGGCTCTGGCACCGCCTACTCGGAAACTAAACCTCCTTGCTCCCACTTTCCCATTCCTAATTCTCAATTCCTAATTCCTAATTCTACAATCCCCACGCCTGATCGACATCGCGCTGGTACGCGTCGATTTTGCCCGCCAGCACATCGGCGACCTGTACCACCTGCCCAGAGTGGCCGGATTCGTAGATAGCCTCGCTGACGGCCTTGCTGCGCAAACCCTCCTCCACGTCGATTTCCACCGGCCGCCCCTCGCTCAACGCATCGACAAAATCCCACAACTCCAGCGTCACCCCGCCAGTGATCCCATACGGGAAAAGCGCGTCCTTTTCCTCCTCGCTTAGAGTCGCCAAATACATTTCTTGCAACTCGGACATGCTGTGCGCGGTACCGTCGGCGAGCTGGCACTCCCCATTGGCCTGAAAGGCAGCCGGATGGAAGATGTCCGTGTCAATGATCGACCCCTTCTCGCCGCTCAGCGTCAGTTGGGTAAAGCCTTTGCCCGGCGCGCTGATCGTCCACGACCACGTGCCGATTAAGCCGCTCTTGAAGTTGAATATGCTGGTCCAAAAATCCTCGGAAGCGCTATTGACAATTTCCTCGCCTTGGCGATGGGGGCGCGGGTAGATCTGCTCAACCCGGGCGTACACGCTGTCGATCTCGCCAAACCAATAGCGCATGGTGTCAACCCAGTGCGCCCCACTGTCCATGACCATGCCGCAGCCGCCTAGCTTGCGATCAATGCGCCAGTGCCAATTGGGCACTTCTGCTGGATCGCGCCACCCCGCCTGCACGGCCCACCACATTTTCGGCGCACCCAACAGACCGTCGTTAAAGGCCCAGTGGATCGTGCGCTGGCCCAAGGCGCGGCGACACTGCTCGGCCGTGGCGGCGACCCGCCCGCAGCGCTGCGCCGTCTGCGCGATCTTCTTCGAGGCCCGCACTGTAATTCCGATCGGCTTTTCGACCAGCACGTTCACTCCGCCCTCTAGCAGTTCGCAGGCCAGCACATGGTGCAGGCCGTGCAGGCTGCATATATCGGCCCCATCGAGCGCGTCTTCCCCGGCGAGCAATTCAGCCACGCTCGCATAGGCATTGACCTCCCAGCCGGCAAACCCATTGATGCGCGCGGCAAAATCCTCGGCACGCGCTGGCACCTCATCTACAGCCGCGACAATGCGGAACCGCGTCTCGCCCTTTTCCAACAACTCTTCGTATCCCCGCAAGTGCGCCCCGGCCATGCCGCCGCAACCCACCATCGCTAATTGGACTACCTCGCCCTTCTGGTTTTCACTCATTTCTACCTCCACAGGTTGGTTTGTGGGCTACATACTATTCTCAAATGGAGGCGGTGGCAAAAGAAGCGTGAAGAGAGGGCGACTATGTGGAATCGAGAATACCGCTAGGAGCGAATACGGATGAATAAAAAAACTATATGTAAGGGGTCTCGTGTAAGGTACCCTATACCTCAAGAGTGTCCTTCATTAAGAAGCAACCAAGCGTCGGTCCCTTTGAGGGAGTCATCATATCGTTGGGCCAAGTCCCGAGGCGTCTGGCCTTCCTCGTTCCGCACATTCGGATCAGCTCCCGCTCTGACCAGAGCCGAGACCATCGTAGCGTTACTCATGATTACCGCAAAGTGTAGGGATGTCGCGCCCTTCTCGTTCTGAGCATTTGGATCAAAGCCTGCCTCCACTAGAGCCTCAAGCACCGCAAGATCGTTGTTCCGTACCGCGACATGCAGGGGCGTCTGGCCACCCTTGGTCCGCGCATCCCGTGCATTCGGGTCAAAGCCCACCTCGACCAGAGCCGCTATCTCCGTGGGCGTCTGGCCATTTTTATCCCGTACATTCGGGTCGAAGCCCACCTCAACTAAAGCTTGGACCACCGCAAGATCGTTGTTCCGTGCCGCGATGTGCAGAGGCGTTTGACCGTTTTCGTCCTGCGCATTCGGGTTGAAGCCTGCCTCCACTAGAGCCTCAACCAACGTAAGATTGTTGTTCCGTGCCGCGATGTGTAGAAACGTCCGGCCACTTTCGTCCTGCACATTTGGGTCGAAACCCGCCTCGACCAGACCTGCCACTACCATGGACGTCTGGCTATTTTCGTCCCGCACATTTGGACCGACTCCCGTCTTGGCCAGAGCCGCTACCAACGAGAGATCGCCGTTCTTTGCCGCGATGTGCAGAGGCGTCTGGTTATTTTCGTCCCGCACATTCGGATCGGCTCCTACCTTGACCAGAGCCGCTACCAACGAGACCTTGTTATTTTTTGTGGCGAAGTGCAGAGGCGTCTGGCCGTTTTCATCCTGCGCATTTGGGTCGGCTCCCACCTCGACCAAAGCCGCTACTAACGCGGCGTTGTTCTTAAAAGCCGCGAAGTGTAGGGGTGTCCAGCCACCTGTATCAAGTGCATCCGCCGTTTTGAATAATTCGTCCATCAACGCGCCTGCCTTGTTCCTTTTTATATCCTTATGAAGAGACTCCAATCAGGGGACATATTTTGGCATGAGGACGCGGACGCTGGGGCCACTTTGTTCGGCTCCAGAGAGTGGGATTGGTCAATCAAAGCAGGTGCGTTAGTAGTCGATGTGTAATCCCTAGCTGCCGCAAATAAAAAGGGGCCTCATATAAGGTCCCCGATACCTCAAGATTGCCCTTCGTTCAGAAGCAACCAGGCGTCGGTCCCTTTGAGGGCGTCGTCGTATCGTTGCGCCAAGTCCCGAGGCGTCTGACCCTCTTGGTTCTGCACATTAGGGTCGGCTCCCGCCTTGATTAAAGCCACGACCATCGCAGCGTTGCTCATAAGCACCGCGAAGTGTAGGGGTGTCGCGCCCTTCTCGTTCTGAACATTCGGATCGAATCCCGCCGCGACTAGGGCCAAAACCGCCGCGAGATCGTTGTTCCGTACCGCAAAGTGCAAAGGCATCCGATCCTTCTCGTTCCGCGCATTCGGATCGAATCCCGCCTTGACCAGAGCCAAAACCATCGTGGGGGTCTGGCCCTCTTCATCCCGCACATTCGGGTCGGCTCCCGCCTCGATCAGAGCCGAAACCAACCCAAAATCGCCATTCCTCGCCGCAAAGTGCAGAGGTGTCCGATCCTTCTCGTTCTGCGCATTCGGGTCGGCTCCCACCTCAATCAGAGCCGAAACCAACCCAAGATTGCCATTCCCTGTCGCAAAGTGCAGAAGCGTCCGGCCTCTTCCATCCCGCGTATTTGGATCGAATCCCGCCTCGACCAGAGCCGAAACCATCTTAGACGTCTGCCCTTTCTCGTCCCGTGCATTTGGATCGAATCCCGCCTCGACCAGAGCCGAAACCACCGCTAGATCGTCATTTCCTGCCGCAAAGTACAGGGGGGTCCGGCCTCTTCCATCCCGCGCATTCGGATCGGCTCCTACCTTGACCAAAGTCGAAACCACAGAGACCTCGTTGTTCATTGCCGCAAAGTGTAGGGGCGACCGACCACCCTTGGTTCGCGCATTCGAGTCAGCTCCCGCCTTGACCAGAGCCGAAACCACCGCATCATTGCTCTTAAACGCTGCGAAGTGCAAAGGCGTCCGGCCTCTTTCGTCCCGTGCATTCGGATCGGCTCCTATCTTGACCAGAGCCGAAATCACCAAGACCTCGTTGTTCCTTGCCGCAAAGTGCAGGGGAGTCCAGTCACCTGCATCAAGTACCTCCGCCGTATCTAATAATTCGTCGATCAATGAGCCTGCCTCGTCCTTGTCTAGTTCCTTAAGCTTGCCGATGTCGATGGCCAAGTCCCCAGCTTTCTGCAAAAGATACCGCAAGAACGATACTTGCTTATCGGTAGCCATATTATCAGTCGCCAGTGCATCCGCCGTATTTAACAATTCGTCAATCAACTCGCTTGCCTCGTCTATGTCCATCTCCTTGAGTTTGTCGGTGTCGATGGCCGAGTCCCCGGCTTTCCGCAAAAGGTGCCGCAAGAACGATACTTGCTTATCGGTAGCCATATTTTAATCTCCTGCATGAAGATACTGGGGGCACCTTGTTCGGTCCCAAGGCTTGAGACTGGTCTATGCAAAGCGGGTGCGCCAATAGCCGACGCAGAATCTCTAACTGTCGGAAAAATAAAAAGTGAATCCCCTCCATCACCACCCTAACGAATCCGTCAAAAACGCCTCCACCCCAGCTTCATACGTAGCTGCATCCTCGCTAAAGGCGGAACTATGGCCACCCCGCATCACGGTAAACGCCTTGGGCTGGCTAGCGGCCTCGTATAGCCGCTGGCCGTGCGCGAATACAATAAACCTGTCGTCACGGCTATGGCTTATCAGCACTGGGCATTGGACCTGTTTTAGGTACTCCAGCGTGGGATACTCATAGCGGGCGAGCAAGCCGACCGGAAAGATCGGATACAGCTCTCGGCCCAGCTCGGGTATGGAAGTAAAGGTCTCCTCCAAGAACAGGGCCGCCGGCGTCTTGTCCCGCGCCAGCCGCGCGGCGATTGGCCCGCCCAGCGACCGGCCGATAATCGCAATTTGATCTGGGGCTAGCCCGGCTTCTTGCACCAAGTAGTTCCAAGCCGCCTCGGCATCGCGGTGCGTACCTTCCTCAGAGGGCGTGCCCTCGCTCTGGCCATAGCCGCGATAGTCAAACAGCAGAATCCCCAAACCCAACCGGTGCGCGTCCTTGGCCACTGCGATCAGATCCGAGATGTTGCCCGCATTGCCGTGGCAAAAAAGCACCGTGCCTCGCGCGTCGGCCAACGGCAGGTACCACCCGGCCAGCCGCACTCCGTCGCTGGCGACTAGCTCAACTTCTTCGTAGCGCATTCCAACCGCGGCCGGCGTGGTCTTGATTGCGGCCCCGGGCACATAGACCAGCCTGCTCTGGAAGATGTAGAGCGCAATCCCAGCCAAGACATACAGCACCCCAATCAGCAGCACAATTCCCAGCACAAGGCGTCCTATGCTACAACCAATGAGTGGTATAAAGGACATCAGTATCAGATCCTCCGACTGAGTAGAAAGTGGGAAGTGCCCGTCCGCTCCCAATGGGGACACT
>JAJEEZ010000097.1:0-10603 GCA_022820705.1 Candidatus Latescibacterota bacterium
CGGCTGCCGCAAAGGAAAGAGTTCGGGCACCTTGTCGGCTGGGCAGTCGTGGATGACTGAGAAGGCCGCGTATGGGCAGGCCCAGTAGCCATCGGGCAGCTCGACGAGGCCACTGCGCCAGAAGTGGGCCATGCATTCGTCGCCGTCTCCCTCGCTGCCTAGCGGCAGGATTGGCCGGCGCTCGGGACGGGACCAGTAGAGTCCATCGCGGCTGAAGGCGATCTGCCCGTCGATAGTGCTGGCGATCTGGTGGTACACCGGGATGAACATGCCGTGTAGGTCGTCGCGGCCTGGGTACGGGAAGTAGTTGGCACCGTAAAAGCTGATGTCGGGCGGGTCCTCGGTATCGGGATGGTGGATCAGCTTGGGAGCGGGCCAGTTGGCAAAGTCGGAGGTGCGCGAAAAGCCGATTGTGCGGATTTGCATGCCCTGTTCGAGCCTGTTGACGCCAATGCCTTCGAGCAGTTCGGCGGGATAGCCCATTAGCTGGATGTAGGCGAAGTAGTTGCCTCGGTGTTCGTCGTAGCGGGCCGATATGCCGCCGTTGACCGGCCGGTACGCCAGCGGCTCTGGGAAGGGCGTCCAGTGGAGGCAGTCGGGTGATGTCCAGGCGAACATGTGGCCGGTGATTTCAGCTCGGGGACCGGTGTAGTTTTCTTGCTCCTGCTCGGCCTTGATGCGCCGGGATGGCTCCTCTCCAGACAGCTCTTCGCCGGTGTCTGGATCCCACCAGTACATGCGGCCGCCCATCGCCTTGAAGCGCTCTTCGGGAGGTGCGTTGGGGTCTTCGAAGATTCCGGTAGCCCCTTTGCACGAGTTGGCGATCAGGTTGTTCTCGGACGAGCCGTTGAATTCGACCTCGTTCAGAACGGGTCGCGTCCAGTTATACGCATCGTCGCTGACCGCGTAACACTGGCCGCCCTCACTATCGTAGAGCAAGTGAGAGCGCCCGTCCCGCTGCCAGATGTAGAGCGGCGAGACGTGGGTGCCTTCCCACTCCATTGTCGCCTGTAGGACCGGCTCGGACTTGACGGCCTCTTCAATCTCAAAGCGGATGCCAATGGGGGCGTCGTAGAGCTCCAGCTCTTCGTGCCGACTGGAGCCACGGTGTCCTGGGAAGACGTCGATCATGTCAACGAGTGGACTCCAGGCACCTGCGTTTAGGCGAATGCGGGGCGGGCGGCGTCTGGGGGCTTTTTTTTCGTTGCTATGGTCCGTCATTGGGGGAACCTCTCGCAAGTGATGGCAGTTCAGTGGTCTCTGAAGACTCGATCATTGGTTGAGGTGAAATTATTTTACTGACCTGACGTTACGCATGGGCACCTAATTTGCCAAATGCTTCTTCTCCTAAAAGGTCTCATGGATGGGTCGTATCCGATACAGTTTCACCCTGCACGGCCCCGTCCTCTCGCCTGCCCGGCCGCCGTGGCATAAATTTTGCGACTATCCGGTGTAGAGATTTTTCGCGCTGTATTATATTGTTGTTTAATAAGCCGGAGATTTGATTATGAGTGAATCCCATCCGTCGCCGGAGCGTTCGCATCTGTTAGAGCACGAGGGGCGCATTGCCCGGCTAGAGGGCATTGTCGAGCAAATTGATGTCCGTCTAGGCCGCATCGAGACCAAAGTTGACGCCACCCGCGAGGCGCTCGAAGCCAAAATCGACAAGAAGTTTGAGAGTCTGTTGCGGTGGTTCATTGCCCTGCAGGCGGCGACGTGGGGCCTCATCGGGGCCTTAAAGGTGTTCGGCTAGCCGGCGAGAGGCCGCCTATGTTACATCGCACGGCGATATAGGCGTCTATTTGATCTTTCTGCTGAAAGGAAAATCCCATGAAAGTCACCAATGTCGAACGCATTATCGTCGATGTCCCGTTCACGCCTAGACAGCAGGAGATAACCCGCCAGTCGGTTTACAACTGGTCCATCCTCGAACTGTGTAAGGTCACCACCGACACGGGCCATGTAGGATGGGGTGAGACCGTCATTCACTACACCTACGGCCGCGTGACCGATGATGCGGTTGCGCGCACCATCGGCCAAAGCCCAGCCGACTTGATGAACGAAGACAGCCTAGGCGCTGGTTTGCAGATGGCGCTGTTCGACGTGGTCGGCAAGATACTCGAAGTACCGGTGCACCGGCTGCTGGGCACCAAAGTGCGCGACTGGACGCCGATTTCTTGGTGGTGCAGTCACTCCTCACCGGAAAACTGGGCCGCGGAAGCAGCCGAGGCTGTGGCGCAAGGGTACACGAATCTCAAGAACAAACCGAGGCCCTGGAACGACATCGTCGCGCAGGTCGATGCCATATCCAAGGTGGTGCCCCCTCATTTCCATCTCGATCTCGATCCCAACGGCTCCTGGGAGAACGCGGCCAATGCCATTCCAATCATAAAGAAGCTCGAGCGCTACGAAAACGTGGCCATGTTCGAAACGCCGATCCCGCAGGATGACATTCTCGGCAATCGCCAGATCCGCCAAGCCGTGAACAGGCCGGTGGCCATGCACTTTGGTTCGCCGCCGTTTATTACGGCAGTGCGCGAGGAAGTTTGCGACGGCTTTGTGATTGGGGGCGGGAAATCAATGACCATGCGCCAGGGGCAATGCGCTGCGGAAGTTTCCATGCCGTTCTGGTTGCAGATCGTCGGCAATGGGTTGACGACCATGTGGGACGCCCATCTCGGCTCGGTGCTGACACACGCCCGGTGGCCGGCGATTAGCTGTATCAATATGTACAGCCACCATCTGTTGACCGAGCCTGTTCGAGTGATCAATGGGCACCAGCGGGTCCCCGATGGGCCTGGCCTCGGCGTTGAGGTTGATGAGGCGGCGGTTGAGCAATACCGCGTGCCACAGGAGCAACTCGACGAACACGCACGTCAAGGCCAACTCTACATCCACCCGAAACCGAGGCTGATCAACACCATCGTCTATCCCGACGGCACTTGCATACACATGGACTACCCCAGCGCGCCGGGAACTTATGTGGAGGGCGTGCGCACCGAAATCTGGGAGGACGATGGCTCGCAAGAATGGCAGAACCTGTACGAGCGCGTCCAAAAGGAGCAGCAGGTGGTCAGTCGGTGGGAGGGGTAGTAGCGATCTTCAGATTCCCCAACGATTAGCTGGTCACCGCTCCTTGAGCTGCCGACGACACCGAGCGGGCGTATTTGGCCATTACGCCGGAGGTGTAGCGCGGCGGTGGGGCCTCCCAGGCGGCTAGACGGGCCTGTAACTCGGCTTCGTCTAGTGCTACGTCCAACCGGCCGGCCGTGGTGTCGATGGTGATGGTGTCGCCGGCGTGCAGGACGGCTAAGGGGCCGCCCACCGCGGCTTCGGGTGCGGCGTGGCCGATCATTAGGCCGCGAGTGGCACCCGAAAAGCGGCCATCGGTGACTAGGGCCACGGAGTCGCCTAGACCCGCCCCTACGATAGCACCGGTGACGGCTAGCATCTCGCGCATACCCGGCCCACCCTTGGGGCCTTCGTAGCGGATGACCACTACATCGCCGGGCTGGATGTGGCCCTGCTCAATGGCTGGCATGACGTCGTCCTCGCTGTCGAAGACGCGAGCCGGGCCTTGGTGCTGGGCGCGTTCGTGGCCGGCTAATTTCACTACTGCGCCTTCGGGGGCGAGATTGCCCTTGAGTATGACTAGGCCTCCCGACTTTTTCAGCGGTTTATTGACCGGAACTACGACCTGTTGGCCGGGGGTTTCCACGGCGCGGTCGGCTTCTTGGCCAATGGTGCGGCCTGATACCGTGAGGGCGTCCTCGTGCAGCAGGTCGGCTTCTTTAAGGCGGCGGGCCACTAGGGCGATGCCTCCGGCTTTGTCCAAGTCGGGGGCGACAAAGCGACCCCCCGGTTTGAGATCAACCATGAGTGGGGTGGAACTGCTCAAGGTCTGGAAGTCCTCGATGTCCAATTCCAATCCGGCTTCTCGGGCGATAGCTAAAAAATGCAGTACGCCGTTGGTCGAGCCGCCGGTGGTAGCAATGGAGCGGATGGCGTTGTCTAGGGCAGGGCGGGTGATGATTTGCGAGGGTTTGCGATTTTGGCGCACCAACTCGACGGCTAAGGACCCAACTTGGGTGCCGACGGCTTCCTTGCGCGGGTCGGTGGCCGGTACCGAGCCAGAGCCCATGAGGGCCACGCCGAGGATTTCGGCCGCGGTGGCCATGGTATTGGCGGTGAATTGACCGCCACAGGACCCGGCTCCAGGGCAGGCGTTTTCTTCGATGAGGCGCAGTTGGTCGTCGTCGATGCGGCCAGTAGCGTGAGCGCCGATGGCTTCGTACACGTCTTGGATGGTGATATCGGCTTGGTTGTGGCGGCCGGGCATAATCGAGCCGCCGTAGAGCAGCACCGAGGGGATGTCCAAGCGGCACATAGCCATAATGGCCCCTGGGGTGGTCTTGTCGCAGCCGGTGAGGGCGACAAAGCCGTCGAGCATGTGACCGCGCACTACTAGTTCCATGGAGTCGGCGATGACTTCGCGCGAAATGAGCGAAGTTTTCATGCCTTCGGTGCCCATGGTGATGCCGTCGGAGATTACCACCGTATTGAATTCGAGGGGGGTGCCGCCAGCCTGGAGGATACCAGCCTTGACGTGCTCGGCTAGGCCGCGCAGGCCAAAGTTGCAGGGGCCGAGTTCGGTCCAGGTATTGGCGATGCCGATGAGGGGTTGGCGCAGGGCGTCGGCGTCAAAGCCAGCGGCCCGGTACATGGCGCGGGCTCCGGCTCGGGACGGGCCTTGGGTGATGTTCTTGCTGATGGGAGTGGATTCGGTCATGGCGCGTGCTTTCTGATATGGGAAGTGGAACGGAAGACGGATAGTAGCGTCTGAGTTTTACCCCGTCAACTGAGGGCGGACGCTGTTCCACTTTGCTGCGGATGCTGTCCCGGAGCACCTTTATCCTTACTCTTGTCTTTCAAAGGAGGTCGTCATGCACCAGCTTCTGTCGTCCATCGCGTTCCTCTGCCTGCTCGCCCTACCGCTCGCCGCCCAAGAAGAGGCTCTCCACGGCACTTGGGAGGGTACCTATATCGATGAGGAAAGCAGTGAGATTACCATGCGCCTGACCTTTGAGGCGGATGGAACCTTTGCGCTCGACCAAAACATCGAGGGGGGAGAAGGCGAAGTCGAATCTCCCATAGAGGCGCTCTCTATCCAGTTCACCGGCACCTATCGAGTTGCGGGCGACAGCCTCTGGGTTGATATAGTCGAATTGTACTATATCGTCGATGATGAGAAGATGACTCCCGTCGAGTTCGGCGAGTTCATGAAGGAATTCTTCATCGGCTTCGCCCGTGGCTTCGCCCGTTTAGCCGCAGACTTGGAGGGAATCTCCGACGAAGACTACCCGGCATTTGAACAGGCGTTCGTCGATGAGTTCCTCGCCGAATTCGATGAGGACGAGTTCCTCGCGGATCTCGGATTCGGTGGATCTGAGGAGATAAATAGTACCTATGCCATTGAAGGTGACACCCTGTCCATCACTACTACGGAGGAGGGTGAGGTCGAAACTTTGGAACTTCAGCGCATTGATGATGCTACCGCTGTCGTCCAAACTACTTGGGGCGACCTGAAAGCAGCTTGGCGTCCGTGAGCTTCTCCTTCAGTCGATCATTACTTTTTCGCGGCGTTGGGCGCTGTCGTACAAGGCGTCGAGTATTTGCATGAAGTGGTAGGCGTCTTGGGCATTGACGTCGGCTTTGACTTGGCCGGCTACGGCGCGGGCGAAGTGCTCGATTTCGTGGTAGAAGGACAGGCCGTCTGCGGGTGGTTGGGTGTGAGGCATATCCGATTCTGTGGCGGCTTCCCGCGCGGCGAATTGCCCGTCTTCCCAGTGCCATATAACTCCCTGAGATAGAGCACCCTCGCTGCCGTACAATTCCACGGTGGTGGGGGTGTCGCAGTGCAGCCAGCGCGAGCAGTCTATCTGGATGGTCTTGTCGCCTTCTAGACCGACCAAGCCGGAAAAATAATCTTCGGCCGCACCCTCGGGGCCGTGGTATAGCGGCTCGATGGTATGCTTGGCGGCAAAGGCCCACTGGGGCTTGGGACAGCCCATCCACCACCAAGCTAGGTCGAGTTCGTGCGAGGCGTGCTGGCCTAGGGCACCGCCCTTGTGACCATACACATTGGTCCAGCTTTCAAAGCTATCGGCCGGTGGGCGCGAATTGAATTTGAGGAAAATGCGGGCGTGGTACGGCTCGCCGATACAGCCTTCTTGTACTGCGACGCGCAATTTGCGGTTGTGGGGAAAGTGGCGCATGAAGTAGCAGAATTGCAGCGTGGTGCCAGTGCGCTCGGCCGCCGCTTCGAATTCTAAGATGTGCGCGGCTCGCACCGCGTGCGGCTTTTGCACCAAGACGTGTTTACCAGCGGCAAAAGCGTCTAGGACCATGGGGTAGCGGGCGGGCGGATTGACGGCTAGGAGCACGGCCTGCACTTGGTCGTCGGCCAGCAGGTCTTGGTAGGGACCGTATTGGCGCGGTATGCCTTCTTCGCTGGCGACGCGGCTGCGGCGCGGTTCGTCTAGATCGGCTAAGGCGACGACATCGACTAGGGAGCTAGCTTGAGCAGCCTTGATGGCCTGTTGGCCGGCCCAGCCGCAGCCGACGACGCCGAGTTTGAGTAGTTCCATTATTCCTCCAAGTTCACCAGCCGAGCCGGAAGCAATTGCGTTTGTAGGGTAAGTTTACATTGATTAATGGCTAGTGAGCAAGAAAGACGTTTGGATTCTCAGCAACGCTCGACGCAACAAATGAGGAAAGGAATAATCTGATGAAATTCATCTACTTCACCGACATTCACCTCGACTCTGGGATAGACGCCTTCCGGGGATTTGAGTTGTGTGTGGAATCCATGCTGGAGCATCAGCCTGAAGTCCTGATCAACGGCGGCGACTTGGGGCTCACGCCCGAGGTGCTAGCGCAATACGCCCAGACCATGGAGAGGGTATCTGTGCCGGTGCTATTGAGCCACGGCAACCACGAGATGTGCAGCGGCTATCTGCCCCGGGAACAAGGGGGGACGGCGCACGCCAGCGCCGATATTGGCGGCGTGCATTTTGTGCTGCTGGATGTGGTGCGCTATTTCGAGCCGACCGAGGATCATCCGTCCAACTGGCACGTCTTGGCCGACGAGGGTCTGTTGGAGTGGCTGGCTGCGGATTTGGCGGGGCTGGACCGGGCCGCTCCACTGGTGGTGGCCAGCCATGTGCCGGTATCGACGACTTTTCCACAGCGCTCGGGTCAGACACCAGACATGGCCTTTCCCACCAATGAGATTGCCGGGGCGCGGCGCTTGCTGACGCTATTGCAGCCCTTTGAACGGGTGATCACCTTGCACGGCCACCACCATGAAAACGACCGCCACTTTGTCGGCGCTATGGAGGTTATGACCACCGCGGCGGTGTCGGGCAATTGGTGGAAGACAGCGCTGGAAAGCCGCGGCCCGCAAGGACGCGAACCGCAGGGGTATCGGGTGGTCGAGGTTGATGTGGAAGGGGGTTTCAGGAGCCAGTACCACGCCTTCCAGTCACACCAAGACGAGGCAGTGGAACTGTGCCGGCATCAGGCTTCGGGTCGCCGCTTTGTCAATGTGTTCGATGGTTCGCCGCGCACGCAGGTCGAGGTGGGGGACTTGGGGCCATTAGCGCCGATCGATCCGCTGGCTGAATCGTCGCGCGATCTGGCGACGCACCTGTGGGAGTTGCCGGCCGACTTCGACCGGCAGCAGGTGGAGGTGCGGGTGGTCTTTGAGGATGGGCGGGAGTGCGCAGGGATGCTGGAGGAACGGGTGTGGGAGTGAAATTTTGTCCGACAACTTTTCTCTTGAAGCCTTGAAACCATGTCCTCGCCATCTGTAGATCCCACCCAGCACACCTTCCGCTCGCCGAAATTCAAGAGTGTAGTCAAGGAAGCTGTCGAATTTCTTACCAAAACCCCGGTTCATCCCTTACCACCTGCTACCGACTTTGCCGGGGTCGGCGTTTACGCCCTCTATTATCTCGGCTCCTTTGACTATTACAGCCATATTGCCAGCCAAAACCAGCAGGATTGCCGCCAGCCTATCTACATTGGCAAGGCCGTGCCTGCCGGCTGGCGGACAGCCCGAACCGCTCACACGGACCAAGACAAGGCGCTCTATCAACGCCTACAGGAACACGCCCGCTCTATCGCTAGCGTTGAGAATCTGGAAGTGCATGATTTCCGCTGCTGCTTTATGATCCTCAATGGCGTTGAGATGGATCTGATTTCAGCGGTGGAGTCCGAATTGATACGCACTTACACCCCGCTGTGGAATACCGTCGTGGATGGATTCGGCAACCACGACCCGGGCAAAGGTCGCTATAACCAAGCCCGCTCTGAATGGGATATACTGCATCGGGGTAGGAGTTGGGCCGACCGCCTCACTGGCCTAGAGCCTCAATTGGAGAGCATCATCGCCAAAATCCAGAGCTAAGGTTTTCGTAGTTCCACCACCGCCTCATAGAGTTGGTGGGCGTCTTTGGCCTTGGCGACTCGTACATCGGACTTAATGATGCTGTTGCCTACGCGGGTGGCTCTGGGTATGTGGATGTCTATTAGTTCTAGATCGGCGGCCTCAGCGATCGTACCCAGAAAGCGATCCGTAGGTACCATTATCCCTTGTAGGATGCTGTTGCCGATCACTACCAAGGCTGTCCCTCCTGGCTTGAGCGCGTAATGAGCTGATTCAGAGAAGCGGTAGCAATCATTGAAGTACGAGGCGGCATAATTGGCCCAGCCATTGCCGCCGTACACGCCTTTTTCTGGGTGTTTTTTTCGCAGTGCCTCCAAGCATCCTTGGATTTCTGGATCCTCTAGTTCAAAATCGAGATCCACGCACTCCTGATCCCGGACCGTTTGCCAGAATTTGCCGAAGTTCTGCTCTTCTATCGGCTTGAGGTCACGCGGGGCTTCTGCAAATCCCAACCAGTAGAGATGGGGCCGGGTATTGCGGTTGTAGTGATAGTTGTTCAGATAGGGGGGCGAGGTAATGAGCACATCTACCGAGTCAGCGGCAAGGTGGTCCTTGCAAGTAAAGAAAGAGGCAGGAAATACCTCGTTGTCAGGATGATTTCCGTTCAACTGCCCCTGCATCCACTCGATATCTTGGGCCATATCCGTGAGTTTCTGTGCAATCGTCCCGCCTACGGGAAAATCTTCAATATCGGCCTTGCCAGCCGTAGATCTGCGGCCCAAACTCGGCTCGTAAGAGTAGTTTGAGTAGGTGATCATGGTGGCCCCAAAGGCAACCCGAAAGAGATCTTGCAACAGGCCCTCTTCTAGGTCTGCTATGAAATCCTGTACACCGAGCACTTTGTGCAGCACTTTGGGACTGTAGAATGAGCCTCGGGTTTTAAAACCTGGTGGTGGGGTACTATGTGGTGTGTAGGAGTCCTTGGACGCCAATTCGTAAAACGTCCAGAACTTGGTGAGCATTGCCCGCACGGTCTGTGGATCGAGGGTGCAGGCATTCAGCTTAGTCCGGCAGGCTAGCGCCGCATAGGGATTGATCTCAAATCCTAGGGCATGGTGACCTGAGAGGATGGCTTCGACCAAGGTCGTCCCTACTCCGGCGAAAGGGTCGAGTACTGTCCCCTGAGTTGGCAGATAGCGCTTGAGAGCGTCTTGGACAAACTGCTGAGAGTATCCGGCAATCCACGGCACCCACCGATGGATGGGAAGGCGCTTGTTGCCGGAAAAGGCCGGGTCGCTGAAGACTGATCCCTTATCCGCCGCGTCCTTCTCATTGAATAGCGACGCCTGCGCTACCCTGTGTTCCATCCTGCCCCTTTCTTAGGCTTTATCAACATTGTCAGAATCCCATGAAACCTAGTCAACCCTTGCAAGTCATTTATTCTCGTTTCAGGTGCTGAAAATGAGGAAGGGGAGCGCGTGCCAAACGGTGCGCGACATCCGTTTCAATTACCAGTCTCGGCGGCCGACGTATAGGTTCCGATTGGTCATTGGGAGCGCGACGCGTTGCCCGCCCAACCGATGCGATTCGATCATGCCCATCAACATCTCCTGGCTTCGGCGAGCGAGGTGAACCGGCCCCTTGGTCTCGCGGTCCGTATCAATCGCCTCTGCGATGTCCGCGATGCCCATCACTGTTCCGGTAGTGCGGGGTACGTCTGGGAACGGTACCTCTTCAAAGAAGGTGTGGCTCTTTTTGCGGAATTGACATTCTCGGCTGTTGTTGAGGATGCGGATCTTCCCTTCGCTACCGCAGACCTCGAATTCGGGACCAGTACCCGCCGTGTTATAGCCGTGGACGCCGTTGGCAAAACGGACGTAGCCACTGGTAATCGCCGGATCGACGTCCAGCCGATTGCCGTCCCAATCCGCATCGCTACAGACGATGGTTCCCTGGACGAAATCGACTTCCGGGTCGCTGGCGAGGAAGAGCAGCATATCGGCGGCGTGCGTCAAGCCCCATAGTGCCGAACTCGCGCCGTATTGTGCGATCGCGCACTGGATATTGCCGATTTCGCCAGCATCCACCAATTCGCGTACCTTGCGATAGACCGGCATGTAGCGGCGTTGCGTACCGTAGTTGAATTTGACCCCG
>JAJEEZ010000014.1:0-20905 GCA_022820705.1 Candidatus Latescibacterota bacterium
ACCGGCTGAGCACGATGAGCCGATAGCCGATCCCAGATCAGAATAAACCCGGTTCCCATCAGCCGCCGCACATGTTGGAGGGCGGCTACGATTTGGGCGGCCCGAATCGCGCCTCGAAAATGACGTTTGTAGATTTTGCCGGCGTTGTTGCATGAAAGGCTCGCTAGGGCCTTGAAGTAGGGCAGGCTCTCCGGTTAGATTGGTTCGTGGTTTCAGGTTTCCGACAAGAAACACGTTCCTCTCTTCCCAAAGAGCCTGTGATGAGCAAAGTATCTGGCGGTCGGTCTTCGGTCAAGTCGAACGCGGTGTATCGGGTCAACAATTGGTCGTCGTATAATCGAGCGTTGGTGGCTCGTGGTAGCCTGACGGTGTGGATAGACGATGGTCTGTGGGCGCAATGGTATGATCAGCGGCCGTGGCAACGGGGTGCTCAGTTTGTCTATTCGGATGGCACGATTGCATGGATGTTGACGATGCGGGTGTTGCTTGGGTTGCCGTTGCGCCAGACGCAGGGTTTTATCCAATCGCTGTTGGGTCTGATGGGGTTGGCCTTGACCGTGCCGGACTATTCGACTTTGTCGCGTCGCCAAGGACGCTTGGCGGTGGTGTTGCCCAAAAAGCCGACCGATAGCCCGATGCACTTGGTGGTGGATTCGACGGGTTTGAAGGTCTATGGCGAGGGGGAGTGGAAAGGGCGCCAACATGGCTGGGCCAAACGGCGGACATGGCGCAAACTGCATGTGGGGGTTAATGAAGCCACCGGCGAGGTGGTCGCGCAAACGTTGACGTCCCATCGGGTCGATGACGCCTCGCAGGTGGCACCTTTGTTGACCCAAATCGACGAGGCGGTGGGAACCGTCGGCGGGGATGGAGCCTATGACAAACAGAAGGTGTTTGATGTATTGGCTAAGCCGCCCAGGGGCCCCGCGATGGTACCCCTTATTGCGCTGCGCAAAGACGCCATAATCCAACAGCATGGTAATAGTAAGGCCCCTCCGTTGGCGCGATGAAATCCTGCGTGCCATGCGCCGCAAGGGACGCAAGGGATGGAAACAGGAAAGTGGCTATCATCGACGCTCGTTGGCCGAAACGCTAATCTATCGCTATAAGCACCTCATCGGCGGCCAACTCAAGGCGCGTAGTGAGGCCAACCAACAGGTCGAAAGCCGCCTCGGCTGTGCGATCCTCAATCGAATGATCCATTTGGGCAAACCCCAGTCGTACCGAGTAGAAAAAAGCAACTAAACAAAAAGCAACATCCGACAAGGATACCCACGATAGAATTCATGCAACAACGCCTCATACGGCACTAAATTTTCCCGCACCATCTCTCTATAGAATATCTCTGATTGCCCGCTGTTCTCTTTAAAAAGCCTCACTTTTTCGGATTCTATTCCATCTTGGTCTTTAGGGTCGTATAAAAATAATCCATACTCTGCGTTAAGTCCGACCCAATATTCGCGATTCTTCAAAAATGAAAATTTTTCCATCTCATCTTGGAATCTCTGACGGAAATCCCAAGGACGCTCGCCGCCCTTCACCGATTTTTCCCAAACGCCAAGTCGCTTAGATTGAGCAGTGCTCTCTGCTCTTTCAAGGCCCAGTTCCACACCGCCATACCGGATATACGCATAGGCATGGCCGGTTCTCACCATACGTAGGTTGACTGAATTAAAGCGATCCTTATCCGCATAATAAATAAGCCCTACCCAACGACCCCACCTGTCTTTACCCGTCACTTCGCATTGTAGCTCTTTGTATCGAAGTAGCATGCTGTACAGAGCTTTAGTAGAGATCGGACCATCGGGCTGCTCCTGTTCTGGAGCGTCGATAGCGTAAAGACGTATCCTATATTCATTGCCCTGCCAAAGGACGGCCACAGTGTCACCGTCGATAACCCGGGCGACTTGTATATGGTAAGTACACCCAACGTTTAAGGTTTTCGCGTTCATGCTTGGTCTCCAAGGTAGAGAATATGGCTTTCCGACATGGGCTAATCCTTTCGCTATGGATTAGTTGGCTACCTTCGGGAGTCGCCTGCGACAGGCCGCAACACCCTCTAAGACGTCGCTGGGACGTGTTCCTCTTGATTCTGATTTTTTGGAGAATCTTGCGGCTGAGGCGAGAGTTGGCCACACGGGACCAATCAAGCAAAAGGGACATGCCCCCCTCGATTTCCTACCCCACGATTCCGCCTCCGCCCATGCCACCACCCGCGCCGAGGCCCTACCGCTGCGCCCGCTGGCCCGATACCGCGCTCATCGCCCTCCCCGCACCCCAGTGCCGCCGAGGTCGCCCCGCGCTGGTCGCGCCAATCCCACTCCAGTGCGCCCTAGTGCGCCGAGTCTACTCCACGCTAGCCAGCCGAGGCCGTCGAAGTGCGCCCGCTTGGCTCCCCATCTTGCCCGTCTAGTTCGCCCTCGCAAAAAGGCACTCGCCGTCAATCACTGTGATTCCAAGGAACGGGCACATTGATCTCTGTGGCAATGCGCTGCAACATGTCGAGATGATCTTCGGTCAGTGGAATACCACTATGCTCTCGCGTTTGTTCGCGTTGCCACTCCAAACTGCCGGGCACTTCGGCGCTTGCCAGTCCCGGCATGGGGTTCAACGATCGGCTCTCGCGCAAAATGCGAGCAATCTCTGCCTCATACGCCTCCAAATCTCCTAACCGTGCCACGTCAATCGCCACAATCGTAAACGCCCGCGTGGCACTTGAAAATTTTGGTCTGCTCGATTCAGGCGTTGCCGTGCCCGCTAAAATGCCCGCCAAGAACCACGACGTAAATCGCATTCCCAAACTCTTGAAAACAAAATCTGGAAATGTCTCCAATGCCTCGGCGAGCTTGCTGCGGTCTTTCAACATGTTCGCATTCATATCCAGTACAAACGGCGGCCCTTCTGCCGTTGGAACGCCAAAACACATCGGGGGTGCTCGCATCGCATCCCACACCGTTGCATCAGGCTCCGTCGGTTTTTCCCACGCAACACCTCCCGCCACGGAAAAGGTCGCCAAGTCGCGCACCAGTGCCAGCCGCGCATAAATCCCCACGCTGCCCACGTGCCCGTGATTACGCGTACACGCAACGGCAATGCCATTTGCTTTCGCCTTTTCAATGACCGCCTTTGTCGCCTGCGTTGCCACCAAGTAACCCGCACCGCCATCGCCGTCAAAAATCGTCATTGAAGGCGCATCCATGATTTGGGCAATTTCGGGTCGTGAGTTAATGCGTCCCTCGCGAAACTCAGCCACATACCGTTGCAATTGGCGCGTGCCGTGGGAGACCACCCCGCGCAAATCCACATCCACCAGATAGCGCGCAATCAACGCAGCATCGTCAGCGGGCAAATCGACTTTGCACAACACGTCGATAGTAAAGCTGCGCAACATATCCGGCATGATGCGCCTAGCGTCTTCGGGCACATAAACAGGCATGAAAGCCTCTCCTCTACGTCGTCAGAAATCGTTCCTTACTTTCTCCGGCATCCCCGATCTGAGCGAATCCCAACACGCAAGTCCCGTAGCGACGACCCTAGCCCCCTCGCGGACGCCAACCCAAGGCTTCGTGCCGTTCAAAACGCAATCTGCCATGTGCCGCAGCATGATGATCATCTCGCTGGCGTGACCTCGCTCCGATGAATACTCGGCAGTGACCTTGCGCGAGGGCAGGTCGCCAGTTGGATCGAAGCTCTTTGCGCCGTTGAGAATGGTGCCACGGGTCCCGTAAACGGTCAGGCTGTTCGTTGGGACATCGTGCGGATGTACGATGCCGAGAAAGTTCGCAATGCGTCCGATTTTTCCAGATGTGAACTTCACGTTGATGACGAAGTTGTCCTCCTGGGGATAGTCCGGCGCGACGCCGCTGCGCAACCCATAACAGTGGACTTCGTCAATGTCGCCCATGAACCAGCGCAGAAGGTCGATCGGGTGGCAGGCCCCGCCCAAGATCAGGTCTTGCGGCATCTCGACCCGCCAAGGAGAGTAGTCATAGACCGGGCGGAGATCGTGAACGTAGTGGGACTCGGCCATGAAGAGCTCGCCAATTTCTCCGGCGTCGCAGGCGCGCTTCGCTTCCATGAAGTCGTACCTCCCGCGCAGACTCTGCGTGACGAGCAGCACCTTGCCGGATCGGTCAACAGCTTCCACAACCCGTTCGACTTCTTCCATTGTGTACACCATCGACTTAGTGACCATCACGTGCTTGCCCGCGTCGAGCGCGGTTAGAATCTGCTGCGCGTGAAGCGGTCCAGGCGTGTAGATGCCGATGATGTCGAGGTCGCTGCGCGCAACCAGTTCGTCGAAATCAGATGTCAGAGCATCGATCCCAAATTCGCGGCCGAGTGCTTCGAGCTTGTCCTGTCGCGTGTCGCACAAAGCGGTGACGCGGACCGGCAGGGCACTGTTTTGCGGATGGTTGGCACCAAGTAGCGTTCTGCCGTGGCCAAGCCCGGCGACGCCAATGCTGAGTGGGGTCATATTCTTTTTTTCCTAGTTGAGGTGGCTAAGAGCCTCTAACCTGTCATGCCCCTTCGACAAGCTCAGGGGCCGGCTCGGCGAAAGTACGCCCCCTGAGCCTGTCGAAGGGGGCTGCGACATCCAGTTTGGTTAGGGCCTCTAAGATCGCGTCGCCTTCCAACTGGCGATGAAGTCCGCCGTACCGTAGTCCGCAGGCATCTCGTTGAAGTAGTGCTTCATCGGGGCGGCCTGAAAGCCCGGCACAAAGTGTTCCTCGTCCGCTTGCAGCAGGGCCTCGAGCGGACTGAAGCGATCCCACAGCAAGCGCGCCTCGTCCGGGGTGAATCGATCCGCGAACTCCGGCCCCCAGTTGAGCGTAATGGGGTGCTTCCCCAAAACGCGACGTTGGAGATCCTCAGTGATTCCCTGCAGCGGCAGATCCTTGTGCAGTCGAATCGCCAGCGCGGCCTTGCAGAGGAAGACCGTTGACAGAATCCTGCCTTTCTCTCCCCGCTCTGGATGAAGGCTGTCCAAAGCGTCCAGATACGCGGCACCATCTCCCGCGACAACGGCCCGCAGTGCCGATTCCGTATGCCGCTTCATCTCCTCGCCGCGGTCGTTCCAGCGCACGAACGCCGCTCGTGCGTCTGCGGAGGTATGTTCGACAAACGAAAGGTCGTCTATCGAAGTAAAAGTCGAGAAGCCGCCGTGAACGGTTCGCCGCATCTTGGTGCTGTAGTTGCTGCCCCAGTGGAGGATCGGGAGGATATAGACGACGCCGTCCCCAGCTTCGAGATGAGTCTGCACGCCAGTGGGCAGCGGGCCGGGAGGGTCTGTCAACATCACCTCGTTCTCTTCGGGCGTATTCAGCCGCAGATGACTGCCCGGCACCACCCACAGGACGCTGTCGTCGTAGAGCGGGATGTTCCATTGGACGTAGCGCGGGCCTCCTTCGACGATGTCGTCGATATAGCCTTGGAGCGGCGCGGTGTCGATGGGGTGAAGATCGCGGTGCCACTTCGCCGGGCCGTGGTCCCGGACGGGATTGCACATCATCATCATCTCTGTGACGGCCCCGTCCGCTATACCGAGGAGTTCTGTGCTGACCCCGTGGATGTTCTCCTCAAGCCACACCTCGACCGCTGGCGCAGTCTCCGGGTCGATCTGATGGACGAGCGGCTCCCTTGACAGTTGCAGGCGAGGCTGCGCCCCGGTCTCCCAAACGCCCTCAGGCGGATCGCCTGCCGCGCGCTCGGCCTTCCAGTTCTCGCGCTGGCGGTTGACGAGCGTCTCGTACGCCTGCCGGACGCGTTCGAGTTTGTCGCGCGGCACAGCTTCCTTGACGATGAGATAGCCGGTTTCCAGGAATTCGTCGCGGTTGAGTTTCATGGCTGACTCCGATCAGGGTAAAGGAGCGTTTCTTGACTTTCAAGAGGTCTTTGTTGAACTTCCGATTATCCCCAAATAAGGCAATCTATCAAGGAGGAACGAGATGTCTGCGTCATCTCTTCTTACTGAATTAGAAAAAAACATCCATCGTTTGTCTTTAGATGAGCAATTGCTGCTTATTGAGCGAGTGAGCCACCGGATACGAACTGATATTTCTGGTAAAACTGATATAGATGCTCAATTGAGTAAAATGGCCGCAGATCCTGAAATCCAAAAGGAACTTCAGGAAATTGAGCATGAGTTCTCAGCCACAGAGCAAGATGGTCTAGACGATTAATGGCTATTGAGCGTGGTGAAATATACTTTGTGAACCTCAACCCAGCGAAAGGACGCGAGCAAGCGGGTCAACGTCCAGTATTGGTTCTGTCCATAGATGCAATTAATCGCTTACCTCTTGTCGTGACCGTTGTTGTAGGTACCAAAGGTACCAACATCACACGGGATTATCCTACAAACATTCGACTGAATCCAACAGAAACAGGCTTAGATTTGGAAACAGTTTTCCTTGGGTTTCAGATTCGATCATTAGATCCAAAACGCTTTCCAGATCGTGCAACTGGCCGAGTTTCAGGAGCAACTCTGGAAAAGGTGGAAGCTGTTGTTCGGTATTGTCTCGGTTTGTAGATGTATTGATTGACCCCTTGTGGAACGTGCATCATATTCGATTGAAAAGTTAATCGTACTCGTGGTGTGAACCAATCCACAACCACGCTGACGCCTCAAACAGGAATCCAATCCATGCCCCAACTAACCCCATCCCAACTCGACCAATACCACGAACACGGCTTCGTCCTCGTCGAAGACCTCCTCGACCCCATCGCCGACATCGATCCCGTCTTAGCCGAATACGACGAAGTCCTCGACGACCTCGCCAACGAGCTTTTCGCTGCGGGACAGATCGCCTCCAAGTACGCCGACCTCGGCTTTGACGAGCGCCTCTGCCAGATCTACAACGAAACCGGCCAAGTTTACGCCCAGCACTTCGACATCTCGCTGCCCCAAGGCGGCATTGGCCTAGACTCGCCCATCGCCGTCGGCCCCGCCGCCTTCGCCATGCTGCGCAACGAAAAGCTCCTCGACATCATCGAAAACCTCATTGGACCAGAAATCTACTCCAATCCCGTCCAGCACATCCGCATCAAACCGCCCGAGCAGTTCCTGCCCGGTGTCTCCAAGGACCACCACGGCCGCATCGCTGGCTTCGCCGTCGGTGCTACGCCCTGGCATCAGGACAATGGCGTGGTCTTGCCCGAGGCCGACGAGACCGACATGCTCACCGTGTGGGTGCCGCTGACCAACGCCTTCCGCGAACACGGCTGTATCGAAGTCGTCTCCGGCAGCCATCGCGACGGCCTGTTGCACCACTGCCAGCTCAAGGGCGTCGGCCATTTTATCCGCGACCAAGACCTAGCTCTCAACCGCGTCGTCACTGCCGAAACGAAGCGCGGCGATGTGCTCTTCATGCACCGGCGGACTTGCCATTCGTCGCTACCCAACGTCAGCGAGCAGGTGCGAATCAGCTTCGACCTCCGCTATAGCCCCACCGGCCAGCCCACCGGCCGACCGCTCTTTCCCGGCTTCGTCGCCCGCAGCCGCAAAGCTCCCCAAAGCGAATTGCGCGACTCAGAGGCCTGGGCGCAATCGTGGTACGACGCACGAGAAAAACTGTCCGACAAAAACTTGCCCTCGTTCAATCGCTGGCCGTTCGAAGACCCCACCTGCGCCTGAACGCTATGGTCGAGTTGGAATTGAGCGCGGCCGAACACAGCGCGCGCAAGCTAAAACCAGAGCACCTGCAACAAGCCGTCGCCGCCCTGCAAGACGATGGCTTCGTCGTCCTCCACCGCGCCATTGATCCTTCCCATATCGAAATGCTGCGCGCGCGCATGCTCGCCGACGTCGAAGAGATCCTCGCCCTCGCCGACGTCCCCTATCAGTTCAACAACGGCCACCTGCAACAGGACCCGCCGCCCTTTCCGCCATACCTCTTCCGCGACGTGCTGGCCAACGACCTCGTCGTCGAAATAACTCATGCCGTACTCGGCGAGGGCGTCAAAAACGCCTTCTACAGCGGCAACACCTGCCTGCCCAACACCACTCAGCAACCCCTCCACGTTGACGCCGGTCAGCTCTGGCCCAATCTCGCGGTGGCGACGCCGGCCTACGGCATTGTCGTCAATGTACCCGTCGTCAACGCCACGCCCACAAACGGCAGCACCGAACTCTGGCCCGGCACCCACCTAGACACCACCCGCGCCCTCAACGACAGCGACATCAAGCTGCCACCCGCAATCGAAGAACGCCTCCGCGCCGAGTGCAAACCTCTGCAGCCGAATGTCCCCGCCGGCAGCGTGCTGATCCGCGACATGCGCCTCTGGCATCGCGGCATGCCCAACCTCACCGACCAGTCCCGCCCGATGATCGCCATGATCCACTGGGCGCACTGGTGGCACACGAAGAAGCCGCTGTTGTTTCCCAAGGGGACAGAAGAGTTGTTTGCAGATAGTGCGTTGGAGACAGTAGCAGAATTTGTCGATGGCCCGATCGATTACATCAGCCGCAACCGGAAGTACGATTACTCCGAGTAAGCCCAAGCGCTCACGGCATCAGCCGCCGACACTCCAAGTAGTACCGCTTCTCCGCAGCCTCGCCCAGCGAGAACGTCTTGCGCGGCGTGGCCCCGTCGATAACGATCGTCTTGAACAAATCGCGCTTGTCCATAGTCGGCAGAAAAAAGCCGATGCTGTCCGGCTCCGCAGCCAGTTGCGCTAGCACGTCCTCGCCGTGAATATAGTCGAGACGAGCGCGGGGATGCGCGTCGAGATAGCAATCCAAAAAGGCCTGTAAAGACGCTACTTCGAGTTGTAAGCTAGGCTCGGCAATACTCAACAGGCCGCGCTCGGATCCGCTTATATAGGGAATGTGGTGCCCCGGGCCGATGGCCGCTTCTTGACAGGCCGCCTCCCACCTGTCCCGATCCGCGAAGATCCGACGACTAAAACCCCACTCTGTGCAGTGCGTCTCCATCGCCCGCAATAAATCGACCGCATCTACGCCAAAAACCACACGATGGATTGGCGCAAACTCCAACCCCTCGTCGTGGACATTGACCAGTTCGGCCAAGGCGTAGCGCGCCGGGTGATTCATTATCTGGCGCTCGTCCTCTGCCCCCGCCTTGAGCCGCTCCCAGACGGCGCGCGCCGTGGCGAAGGAGTGATTGCCGTCGCCCATCGCGTAGATCATCGGCGGCTCGCCGCACGCGAGGCGGGCGATATGCCCGGCGATCTCGTCGATCAACGCCCCATCGTCGATATGCCAGCCTCTAAGCCTACCTCCTCCCAGCATCAGCTCGAAATCGTAGGCTTGCTTCAGGTCTTCTTCACCAAGCGGCTCAATCACCGTCTGCTGCGGGTCGTCGATCAGCACCATGATGTGCGGCGTTTCCAGCGGCGCGTTCTCCCGCACTTGGATCCTCGGCGGCAACCGACTCTGATCCGTGCCCTCGGTCGTGCGGATTAGCTTTTGCGCTCCGTCTCGGTAGTCGTACTGCTCCAAGTCCAAGGCGACGACCAATCCCCTGCGCGGCGTAGCGCGTCCCACCTCGCGCTCTATCAGCATAAATCCGGGCCGCTGCTCCACCAGTACGCCGCTCTTGAGATACGCCTGCATCCGCTGGTTAATGCCGGCAATGGTCTGTTCGCGGCAAGTCTCCCCGAGGTATGCTTCGGGAAAAATTAGCTGTAGCGTCGAAGGATCGTCCCCGACAATCCGCCGCACTTGCTCCCAGTATTCGGGCTGCGAAGTGTACTGGTCGCAGGCAATGACCGACCACGTTTCGAGGGGAATATCGGCCCTCGGCAAAAGCAAGGACGGCACATGCAGGGCGATCTCAGGATAGTGTAGCTGCATGGGCCGACTAACCGAGCAGCGGTCTGACCCAAATCGGAAAAAGCGGGAATATCTCCTCCGGCTCCGCTAGTTCGGGGTGCCAGCGCTTCTCGTGCTCAAACATGATCCAGCCGTCGTACCCGTGCCCTTTGAGCAGGGCTATCGCCTCTTCTAAGGGCAATTGGCCCACGCCCGGTGCCACGTAGCGCCAACCGTCCCTCATCGCCTCGGCGTGCTGTGGTTCATAGACAGCGTCTTTGACGTGGGTATAACCTATGCGCGGCCCCACCGCCTGATAGGTCTGCTCCGGCGACTCCTCGCCCACCCGCGCCGTATGGCCCATGTCCCAGAGCACGCCGAACGCCTCGTTGGGAATGCGGTCGAGCAGCAGCTTGCACTCCACCGACTTGATCCACTCGTCGTGGGTCTCAAAAAGCCACCTGAGCTCGCAGGCTCCATCCAATGCGAGGATCTGTTCCATCGTCTCCCGCCCGATGTCGGCCAACTGCTCCTTGGAATAGGTCTTGGAATCGCCGCCGCCAAAAACCCGGATGGACCCGCAGCCCAACGCATTGGCCACCGGGACCGAGCGCCGCGCCTCCTCTACGTTCTCCTCTAACTTCTCCGGCACGCAGACCCGGATGCTGGAGCTGATTCCCGACACTTCCATGCCAGCGTCTGCTAGCTGCCGTCGGGTCTGGGCGGCCCCACTGGTGAAGGCCGGCAACTGGGTAATGTCCATCGTCTCCTGCAACCCGCGGAAATCGACGCCTTCGTAGCCGTATTCGCGGCCCCGGCGGCAAATGGTATCCAAGTCCCAGTCTGGACAGCCCAACGTCGTAAAACTGATCTTCATGGCATCTCTCCGTATCCGTTTTCGTCCATGGCATCCCTAAAAAAGTCAAACGTATGCTGCTCCTGGTCCGTTTTCCACCGCCCCAGCGACTCCGGCCGCACCACAATCCGGCCCAACTCAAACCCCAAAAACGCCTCTAACTCCCGCAACACTTCCTCCTGCTTCAACACAAAATCCTCGAACCGCACCAACATCCACTTCTTGGGTTTGGGCGTGGCCTTCATCAGCTCGTATTGGTATTTCCACGAAATGGCCCGTCGCCGCCGGATATCGTCCGTGCGCTCGTACTCGATCCCGAAATCCGCTAGGTCATCGGTCTTGTGAGCGCCGATAATGCTGTCGCGCGGATCGCGGATCCAGTGAATGTAGTGGATGTCGGGAAACATCCGCACAATCCACGGGTAAATCAACGTCGTCTCCGGCAGCTTCCAACCCTTGTGCTCCGAGCGGTCGGACGCAACGTCTTGCAGGTATTCGCCGATCAAGTCCTCGAACTCCGGGTCGATCTTCGCGCCGTGCAAGGCGTCAAAATCCCATTCCAAGCCACCCTTCCACTCGACGTATTTGGCCATGACCCTACAGGCGTCGTAGAGCGCGTGCGGCGGCACCTTGTCGCCCGAGCGATTGAGCGTACTGCCCATAAAAACGCCACTGGCATAGAGCGTGTGTGCTATGGCGCGCGTGCCCGAGTGGCCGCGGCCAATGACGGTGATTGTCGCCATACCTGTTCCTAAGAGTAGGGAATAAATTATTGGCCTCAAGGGGCACAACAGGATAAATTACCTTGTAATAATACATTTTAAGCGAACAAATTACCTTGTAATAATACATTGAACCGCCTAATCGACAACAAGCTCAGCACTTGGAAAAACCGCCCTCGGCGCAAGCCGCTCATAGTGCGCGGGGCGCGTCAAGTGGGAAAGACGCATTCTATCTGCGCCTTTGGCAAGCGCGAATTCGTCCGCACAGCCGTCTTTGATTTCGAAATGGACCGACACCTGCATCGCATCTTCGCCGAGGACCTCCGCGCCGAAGCAGTGCTGATGCAACTGGAGGCCGCGGCGGGCCTGCGGATCCTTCCCGGCGAGACGCTGTTGTTTTTTGACGAGATCCAAGCCTGTCCCCGAGCACTTATGGCCCTGCGCTACCTCTACGAGCAAATGCCAGAACTGCACGTGGTGGCGGCTGGTTCACTGCTGGAATTTGCTCTAGAGGCAATCTCTTTTCCAGTCGGCCGCGTCGAGTTTGAATGGATGCGGCCCATGTCTTTTGCCGAGTTTCTCATGGCGCAAGGCGAGGAGATTCTGTGTGCGCATCTGCCCGCGATGGACGCTCGCTCGCCCGTGCCGACGGCTATCCACGAGAAATTGCTCGGTTATCTGCGCCTGTACTTCGCGGTCGGAGGTATGCCCGAAGCGGTGCGTGCCTTCGCCGAGACGCGCTCGGTTGCCGCAGCGGCCGAGGTGCATCGGGCGCTCTGTGGTGCCTATATCCAGGACTTCGCCAAGTACAGCCCGCGCTTGGACCGGGATTGCTTGGACCGAATTTTCGCCGAACTGCCCGGTCGCGTCGGCCAGCAAACCAAGTACCAAGCCCTTTATCCCGAAAAGCGCATTGAGACGATCAAGCGCTGCCTACAGGTGCTCGAACAGGCCTCTGTCATCCAGAAGGTACGCGCAACAGCGGCATCGGGGCGACCCCTTGGTGCAGGAGTCGCGGACAAAGTGTTCAAGTACCTCTTTCTCGACATCGGTATGGCACAACACCTCTGCGGCGCATCGCCTAGGGAGATATTGCAAGAAAGGGACTTGCTCAAAACGTGGCGCGGGGCACTGGCCGAACAGTTCGTCGGCCAAGAATTGCTGGCACAGCGCGGCGGCTCGGAGAATGGCCGACTTTACTATTGGGCGCGGACAAAAAAAAGCAGCAGCGCAGAAGTGGATTACGTATTGGTAGATGATAGCGGAAAAATAGTGCCGTTGGAAGTCAAGAGTGGGCCAGCGGGCCGCTTGCGGAGTATGCACCTCTTCCTACAGGAACGCGAAAGCACCGATGTGGGTTTGGTGTTTTCAACGGCCAATGTATCGGTCCTTCCCGAACAAAAGCTCGTTTTTTTGCCACTCTACGCGCTCTTTGGCCACAGCTAAGCCTTGCTGAGGACAAATGCCGATGCAAGACAAAGGCGTTTCTCGCAAATACGGCCCCATCAATAGTAATAACTAATCTGCACCAATCCACTCTTCGCCGCTCCGCCGTACTCGCTCCGCAAGACAGCTCCACTCGGCCTTTCCCCATAAGGCCAGTACGCGCTAGCCGCTAGCGTCAGCGCATCGGAGAAAATCCACGTTACCACGCCCGTTAGCACTCCGGAACCATCTCTTGGCGAGAAGAGCCACCCTAGCGTCCTCGGCACGGTGCCAGTGATTCCCTGCGATAGCTGCAAGGCACCGGCGTGCCGCCCCAAGATCTGCGCGTCGCCTTGGATCAGCCGCGCTAGGTAAGGAGCCGCAGCTAGCTCGGCAATGTCGCTGACGCCAAAGCCCGAGTAGTGATATTCGCCCACGAGCAACAGGCCGCCCTGGGTGTCCCACGCGTACGAGCCGCCCAAAAGCGCCTTGAGCACCACCTCACCCCCTTCTGTAGCGGGCGTTTTGAACGACGCCAGTTCGCCGTGCATCTCAGCGCCCCTGATCCGCATGGATGCGGCTGCGCCGACAAAGCGGTCGCCGCGGCGACGCCCCAGCAGCAATTCTCCGTCGAGCGCGCCACTGTGGCCGTAGAACCGCCCCACAAAGGCCGATTCTTCCACCGACTCGCCGCAGGCTGCTACCACATCTAGCGAAAAGCGATCCGCAAGCGGCACAGAAACGCGCAGCGCATCGACCCCGCGCCGCCATTCGCGATCGCTTTCTAAGGGGTTAAACGGAGCGAAAATATCCACCGCGCCAAAGAGCACGCCGCGCCCCCACCCAATCGCTTGGCGGCCAATTTGCAGCTCGCCACGCCCCAAGCGCCAAGCGACGAATGCGCGATCTAGCTCGTGCCGATAGGTCGCGTTGTCGCCCATAGCCAGCGCATCGTCGAGCTGTCTGAGCCGATACGGCGCGCGGATCTCCGGCACCAATATACCTGCACCCCCACCAGCGCCAGCACCTGTAGAAACCGCCCGCACCCGTTGCTCGTAGGCCAAGCGCACGTGCAACTCCGTCGCTGCTTGACCTCGCAGCGCCAGCCGCCCTCTGCCCAGCGCAACAGCACTCCAGCGCTTGGGGTACAACAGCGGCGCATCAGGTGCGTACGACGAAAGCGCGCTCCACTTCAACGCGGTATCCAGCGCCCAGTAGCGGCTCCCGTCCGCACTCGACCACAGGCTGATGCCAAACGCGGGCTGCGCCGCCAAGAGAACCGCCAGCGTCAGCCGCATGTATCCTTGCGCTCGTCGCTCAGTACCTCGCCATCGCGCAGAGTAACCACCCGCGAGGCATACGAAATCACCAAGGGGTCGTGCGTCGAAAAGACAAAGGTCATGCCCATCTCGTCGCGCAGCCGCCGCATCATCTGCAAAAGAGCCTGCGCGTTGTCGCTGTCGAGGTTGGCCGTCGGCTCGTCGGCCAGCACCAAGCCCGGCCGCGAGGCTACGGCCCGCGCCACAGCCACTCGCTGCTGCTGGCCGCCCGACATCTGGCTGGGCCGCCGGTCAGCTAGCTCGCCTAGCCCCAGTTCAGCCAGCGTCTCCTCGGCTCGCGCCCGCCGCTTTTTGGGGTCCATGCCCTGCAATTCTAGCACGAATTCCACGTTCTCCCGCGCCGTCAACACCGGCACTAGGTTGTAGGCCTGGAACACAAAGCCCAAGGATCGGAGCCGCAGTTCGGCCCGCTCGCTGCGGCTCAGCGCCCCCAGGTCGCGGCCAAAAAGCACAATGCGCCCGCCAGTGGGCACGTCGAGTGCGCCGATCAGATTGAGCAGCGTCGTCTTGCCGCTGCCGCTCGGCCCAACGATGGCCATGAACTCCCCACTGCCGATTTCGAGGTCTATGCCGCGCAGAGCCTCTACGGCAATATCGCCCGTCCGAAATACCTTTTTCACATCTTGAGCGGCTACTAGCATCTCGTCCATAATCACGCATCCCGCTGACTCAGGGCCGCCGCTGGATCCAAGCGCGTGGCAGACCAAGCCGGATAAAGCGCGGCCAACAGCGTCGCACAAAGTCCCAAGCCGAAGGCGTAGGGCAGCATCCACAGCCCCATGTCCGCGTAGATTATCGGGTCGAAGAAGACCCCCATAACCGTCATATCGTCGCCCATCGCCGCGGAAAAATCAATCCCCGCGGTCGCCGTGTGCCAAACGAGCGGCAGCGCGAGCAACAGGCCCAACAGCGCCCCGAGCGCGCCCATGAACACGGCCTCGAAAAGCACCAAACCCACGAGCTTGCGTTCTCCTAATCCCAGCGCCATCAGCACGGCAAATTCGCGCCTCCTTTCCAGCATGGCCGTCAGTTGGGCACTCGTCACGCCCAAAATTACCACCGCGGCCACAACTACAATAAAAAAGCTGGAAAAGGCCCGGTCAGCCGCCTCGTCGCCACCCATCGCCGGCAGAACTTCGCGCCACGTGAGCACTTCGTCGCCCTGCACTCGCTGTGCCAACTCGGCCGAGAGCGCAGCCACCTGTTGCGGGTCCGCGAAGACTACCGACACCTCGGCCACGCCCTGCAGGCCCGTCAGCTTCTCGACATCGGCGAGCGTTGCATGGCAGATGGTCTCGTCAATCGTGCGGCTGCCGGTAGATACGATCCCGACGATCCGCAACATCGCGTACTCCATCTCCCCGTCGGCGCGCGTCAGCGTCAACAGCAAATCATCCCCCAACTCTACGTCCAAGCGCTCGACAAGGGCCTTGCCTACTACCACTGCGCCCTCGTCGCCCGCTTGCAAGTAACGCCCCTCGTCGATAGTGCGCACCAGTCTATTGAGCTGCGGCTCGGCGGCTGGATCCACGCCCAAAAGCTGGACCCCGGCCACCCGCGTACCAAAGGCCAACAGGCCCTGCACTCGCACGTGAGCGGCCACTACGGCTACGCCTTCAAGGTCGCGTGCAGCCTCAAGTGCAGCCGCTGAATCCTGCAAGCGCAACTCGTCGCGTCGGCTCTGCTCCCAGCCTGCGGGCGCGATCCGCAGGTGGCCGTACCCGCTCTGGGAAATAGCCTGCACCCGCATGGTTTGGCCGCCACGCATAAAGGCCGTGGCAAACAGAGCAATCGCGCATCCTAGCCCCACGCCCAAGACGGACAGGCCCGTCCGGCGGCGACTGCGCCCCAGCGAGCGCAAGGCGTATCGGATCGACAGGTTTCCGCTCGACTCGACTGAGCTTGCCGAAGTCACGTCCGCATCGCCTCCACCGGCTCCAGCCGCGCCACGTGCAGCAGCGGCCAGACGCAGGCCGCGAGGGCCGTCACCAGCACGGCAGACACCCCCGCCAATACGTCGGTCCCGCGCACCTCGGGATAAACCCGCGAGGCTATCTGCACGCCTTGGAAGCCCATTTCAAAGGACTCCTCGCCGCCCAATTCGGCGAGGTCAAAACCCGATCCAGCCGTCAGTACCGCAAAACACGCGCCCAGCGCAGTCCCCAGCAACACCCCCAACGCCCCCAACAGCACGGCCTCGGTCGCCACCATCCGAAAGAGCCGGCCCGGATTCGCGCCCAATGCCAGCAACATCCCCAGCTCGCGGCGGCGCTCAAACGTGGACATCATCATGGTATTGGCAATGCCGGCGATGGACGCCAAGCAGACGATCCCCAAAACCACGAGCGAATACATGTCCATCATTTTGATAATGCCGGCTAGCTGCGGTATGATCTCGTGCCAGCGCTTGATTTCCGTCCCTTGTAGTGCGGGCTGCGCGCCGAGTGAGTCTGCGGCCTGATCTATCTGCTCGGCCTCGTGTAAGCGGACGGCAATCTCGTGCGCTTCGTCATCCATTCTCAGGAGTGCCTGCGCGTCTTGCAGCCCGGCGACGATGCCAGTGCTGTTGACGAGTTCGACCGGCGATTCGACAACCGCTGCCACCTCGTACAGCGCGCTGGCAATAGAGCCGTCAATGTCTTGGCCCACCACGGCCAGTTCGGCACCAGCCTCAATCCCGTGCTGCCGCGCCAAGCCCTTGCCCACCAACACTCGGCCGTCTCCCAAGAGTCCAGCCAGCTCTTCGCTGCCCAACAGGCCATTCGCGACCCCTTCCAGCGCTGGATCGGCACCGACGACCATCCCGACAAAACCGTCCTCTTCCAGCGCGGCCAACACCGGCGCGTAAATCCTCGGCACGGCCCGCGCCACTTGCGACTGCCCGCGAATCTCCGCTAGCATGGCCTCGACGTTGTCCAGCGTCTGATCAACGGCTCGCTCCTCGCGCCAGCCCGGTGCCACGATCTGCACGTGGCCCACCAAAGGACCGGTCACTGAATCGAAGTAGTGATCGGCATAGCCGCGCATGATTCCGGCCGTGGCCAAAAAGGCAAACTGCCCCAGCCCTATTGCCGCTATCGCCAAGGCCGCGCGCTTGCGGTTGCGGCCCAAGCCGCGCCAAGCTAGTCGGAGCGTGCTGTTTGCGGCCATCTAGCGCCTGCGCTCCAACTGCGCCAAGCTAAAGAGGCTCTCGTCCAGCTCGACGTCGAATTCCACGTGTAAATAGGTCAGCACCGTGCGTCGGCCCTCCCTCGGCTGAGCTCGGGTCGAAGCCTCGCGCTCGGGCACAATCACAATCCGGGTGGGGATTCGCCGCTCCCCCATCTTTTTGATCTCTTCAAGCTGCATGGTGCGCGAGAGCCGTCCCTTGCGGTCGTAGTAGCGCACGAGTACGGGCAACTGTTCTGTGCGCCCAAAGACGACCTCCACTCGCTCCCACAAACCCGGCACCTCGGGCTTGGCCGCGAGGTCCACCTGCCAGCCGGGCGGCTCTTCACTCGGGCCGACCCCTGTAACCGAGTAGTCGTGGGCGTATGACGATTCGCGCACCAAGTCGTCGTTGGTCAGGTCGCTGCCCATCCACGCGCCCATCATCAGCGCGGGAGGCACGCGGATCGTGCGCGAGATTTTGGGCAGATAGTTCCACAGATTGCTGCCGACCCGCAGCGTGGCCGTGCCGGCGTCGCGGGCGGGCGCGTCAATGACCACTAGCGCCTTGTCCTCGCCCTCGCTCCAAGAGCGCATCTGCATCGTCCGCACCTTTTTCGGGCGCTCGATCTTAATCTCAATCCGCGCCGCCGTGCCCGTAGAGCGGTACAGCTCATCGAACTGTTCCAATAGGGCTTGCGCCGCAGGCACGGCGTCTTGCGCCCCACTCGGAGCCGCGCAAAGCACTTGCAGCACGAGTAAAAGACCGAGCCGACTTATATTCATGTTCGCCTTCTTTGCAATGGCTGAGTCTGGTAGCTGACCCTTTATTAAACTATTCTGCCGCAACAGGTCAGCCAAGCGAATCGTCTGCGCCCGACCGCAGCGCGAGTCTTTATTCAACAACTAATGTTACTCAGTTTTTACCGTCTGCGGCTTCCTGCCGTTGCTGTCCCCCGGCGTCATTCCCGCAAAAGCGGGAATCCAGCCTTTGAAAAACTTTTTATTCCTCTCGTCGGCCTGTGCTGGTACGCGGCGGCTTGTTCGCATCGCTGACGTCCCAGCGCGTTGCGCCCGCACGTCTTGATGGGGCATTCAAAGGGGTGTGTTCTCTGCTGGCGTTGGCTCGGCCATCACCTGCGCGACCGCTCCGGCCCCTGCGGGATTGGCCGCCCGCACCTCAAACGCATACTGCACGCCGTTTGCCAGTCCTTCTATTATATGACCCCGCGCCGCTGCACCCCCGGCCACCGACTCCCACGCCGACCACGCACCCCATACCGGACGACCGCGCCATTCATACCGCGTCAGCACCGGCCCCGCGCTTGCTGCCGCCGACCATTCCAATGCCACCCATCCATCGCCCGCTACCGCCTGTAACCCTTCCGGCGCAAGAATGCGACCCGGCGTAGCCAAGCCCCACGCGGCACCGCTCGCTCCGCCTTCATTGACCGCCCGCACCGCCACCGCATACGTATGCCCATGCTGCAACCCGCCGACGGAAAACGAAGCCGACGCTCCCGTAGCCAACTCTTGGGCTGACGGTTCGACCGGAGCCTCAGCCGAGCCGTCGAAGCCCGCCCCCGTCGGCATAGCTACGCCCGCCGACGTCCAATCCAACAGCCGATCAGCCCCTTCGTAGAGCTGGTATTCATAGCCGGTCACAGCGGACGCCGACTGGTCCACCAACATGTGCAGCCGACCCGACGTCCCCAGCGCCGACCACGCGCCAGCATACACCGATACCTCCGGCACATCGGGCACTCGCGCTAGCTCCGACGCTGAGGGACGCGTACTCGCGCTGAACACGTCGCGCAGGTGATGGACCACCCCGCGCACGGCCCAACTCACAACGCCTTTGTAGAAGTCGATCATCGCCCACACCATCCGACCCACATACTCGGCTTGGGTGGTGGAGCGCATCTGTTCGGGCGCGGCGATCTCGGGCATGGGGTCGGCCTCGGCTACATCGACCACTTGCACCCGTACCGGATAGGAGGTCGCCAAAGCAGGTTGGCCGGGCGCGGTGGCGACTACGGTCACTTGATAGTCGTTGTCGGTGGGCGAGACATCGGCGGGTTGTTCGTAATCGGGGATAGTCCGAAATAACAGCGTCATCGTCTGATGTTCGGCGTCGGTGATGAAGGTGAATGTCTCGGCATCGCGTCCGGCCAGCGACCACGCTATCGGATCGCCTTGAGTATTGCAGGCGACATAAGTGGCGACTGGAGCGGAACTGTTTTCGGCCACCGCACTGTGCTCAAGGCCGGTGATCCTTGGCGGGTCATGCGCGGTCGAATCATCGGTCGGGTGTGCGGCTGCGGCGGCAATCAAGGAGGGTAGCACCAGCCAGAGCAAGCGCCTTTTTTTCCTTTTCATGGTTGGTTTTCCTTGTGGTAGGGGCTGGCCTTCTTCGTCGAAGGCCAGCCCCGGGGGTTCAGTGCGTGGGTGTCGGATGTTCAGTTGGTAGCGAGCAGGAGTCGGGATCGCCATCCGTATCGCGCACCGTCCACGTTATCCCATATAGGCTTAGGGCGCTCGGCGAGCCACGGGCCGACGAGGACGTGCCCGAATTCAGGCGAGTGCCGTGGGGCCATAGCCACCCGCCTTTTCACCTTGATGGTCAGGCTTTCCGAATCCGTGCCGTAGGCATTGCTAGCATTGATCGACACCGAAAACGTGCCCGGACTACTCGGCGCTGCCCCGGCAAAGCCCCGGCTGCCGGAGGCTTTCGCCCACGACGGCGGCGACACCTTATACGTGATCGGCGACGTGCCACTGGTCGCGGCCGGAAACGTGAACGAACAATACTCACCCACGTAACAAGTGATACTGCTAACCGATACCAATACCGGCGGATACCCACGCTTTTTCACGTTAATAGTCAGGCTTTCCGAGTCCGTTCCATAGGAGTTACTGGCGTTGAGCGAAGCTGAAAATGTGCCCGGACTGCTGGGAGCCGTACCCGCAAAGCCTCGGCTACCCGAAGCCCTCGCCCACGATGGCGGCGACACTTTGTAGGTGATCGGTTTCGTGCCACTAGTCGCCGCCGGAAACGTGAATGAGCAATACTCGCCGACATAGCAGGTGATGCTGCTGACCGATGCCAACACCGGCGCAACCCCGACCACCGGACGCTTTTTTATTTCGATAGTCAGGCTTTCCGAATCCGTGCCGTAGGCATTGCTGGCATTCAGCGACGCCGAAGCCGTGCCCGGACTATTGGGCGCGGTGCCGGAAAAACTGCGGCCCGAAGTCTTCGCCCACGACGGAGCCGACACTTTGTACGTAATCGGCGACGTACCCTTACTCGCGGCTGGAAACGTGAATGAGCAATACTCGCCGACGTAACAAGTGATACTGCTAACCGACGGCAACACCGGGGCAACACCGACCACCGGACGCCTTTTTATATTGATAGTCACGCTTTCGGAGTCGGTGCCGTAGGAATTACTGGCATTCAGCGACGCCGAAAACGTGCCCGGACTACTCGGAGCCGTGCCAGAAAAGCTGCGACCGGACGCTCTCGCCCACTACGGCGGCGAGACCTTGTAGGTGATCGGGGCCGTACCCTTGCTGGCCGCCGGAAACGTGAACGAGCAATACTCACCTACGTAACAAGGGATCGGATTAACCGGCTGCA
>JAJEEZ010000449.1:0-23011 GCA_022820705.1 Candidatus Latescibacterota bacterium
CGGTCACAGATGCCGCAATCCGCTACGTGGATGCACATCAAGATCGCCCCTTTTTTCTTTTTATCTCCTATATCGAACCCCATCACCAGAACCACTTGGACGACTATCCACCCCCCGACGGCTACCGGGAAACCTATACCGGAGGCTGGGTCCCGCCCGATTTAGCGGCACTAGGCGGCTCGACGCACCAGCACTTAGGCGGCTATTACGGGATGGTCAAGCGGCTCGACGAAGCCTATGGCCGCCTACACGACGCACTCAAGAGCTTGGCGCTGGACGACGACACTATCGTGCTCTTTACGTCGGATCACGGCTGTCATTTCAAGACGCGCAACAACGAGTACAAGCGCTCTTGCCACGAAAGCTCGGTCCGCGTGCCGACGGTTTTGACTGGCCCCGGTTTTCGCGGCGGCCAATTACAAGAACTGGTTAGCCTAATTGATCTGCCGCCAACGCTTTTGGATGCGGCCGGCTTGGAAGTCCCCGAGCAGATGCAGGGCCGCTCGCTCATGTCGCTTTTGCGCGGCGGCGTGGCCGATTGGCCCGCAGAGGTCTTCGTGCAGATCAGCGAAGCCCAAGTGGGGCGGGCCGTTCGCACGCATCGGTGGAAGTACGGAGTGGATGCTCCCGGCGAGCAAGGCAGAGATGTGGCTGGAGCCGATCTCTACGAGGAGCAGTATCTCTACGATCTACAGGCAGACCCCTACGAACTGAACAACCTAGTCGGCCACGAGTCGCATCGAGAAGTGGCCCAAGTAATGCGAGAACGACTCTTGAGACGCATGGAGGAAGCTGGAGAGGATCGGCCCCAAATCAAAGAGGCCGGATCCCGCCGCTCTGGCCAGCGGAAGGTCAGTCCTGAAGAAGCGCGATCTTAGGTAGAGTCCAGCTTTTCGCGCAACGATAGAAGCTCAAACAGTCGCTTGACGACCAAAGAGATAGAGCGGGCAAACTCGCCTAATATGGTCGCTAGCTGTTCGGTGCGCCTAGGCCCGCCTATGGGTAGCCCCAGACCTAACATCCCTTGGGCAAAGGGCACGTCGATCAGCAGTCCAGGGCGATACATCGAGTCCGAGAAAATTTCTTGGGTCATCTGGCGAAAATCCTCGTCGGCCTCGCGCTCCCAGGCTTTGTCCCGGTTCCAGTAGCTAACCAATCTCCGCAAGGAAGCAAAGCGACCGAGGGATTCTTGGAGATTTACCACGTTCTGTAAGGAGCGGTAACTACGCGCTGCGGAATAGGCGCGATAGCAAGCCAAGAGGTTTTTTTGTTCGTCTATGACTTGCAGGTCAACCGCCTCGAATTGGACGCCCATCGCCTCTAATTCGTCGCCGAGGATGCGCACGACCTTGCCCAGATCGCCCATCCTGTCGGAGTTGCAACCAGCCAGCAAGACGCGGAAGGCCCCTTGCTGGCAGCAGTGAATGGTAATGTCGCGCACAATGGCCAAGCGCTCTTTTTCGCTGATATTGACGTTGGTGATCTCCACAGGAAGAAAGCTGCCGTCACTGCGCACCATGAGTGCTTCATAGACATTGGCCGAGCCGCTGGCGACCATGTGCCGAGCTTCAGGACGGGACTGGGGGGCGAACAGCAGCTCAGTCCCGTCTTTGGCTAGCAACTCTTCCCCGCGATAACCCAATAGGTCGGCCAAGGTCTGGCTGATGAGGTGTACCTGTCCATTTTCGTGGATGACAAAGGCGTTGAGGGCCTCGGCGATTTGATGCAAACGGTCTTTGTGGACGCGGGCCAAGTGCGCCGTATCGTCCATTAGGGAGTCTGCCGAGACGCCGAGGGCGTCAGCTAAATTTTTCAGGGCCGACGAGCCTGGCTGGCGCACGCGGCCGGTTTCAATGCGGGAGATGGTAGCTTGGGAGACGCCGGAGCGGTCTGAGAGGTCTTTCTGGTTGAGCGATTGTTGCTGTCGCAAATCTTTCAGGTTGCGTCCTAAGGACATGGACTGTTCCTATAATGGGGATATAGAATACAAGGTGTTTGATATGTAAATAATACGACACGAAGCGGATTATTAGCAAAACGGAAGGCAATAAAAACAAAATGTACACAAGGGGTTACGTATGAAAATAACCGAAGTGCAGTCGATGTATCCCCGCGATCGCGTCGCGCCCGCGGCTTGGCGTCGGCACTTCTGGCAGATGGTCGTGCGAATCGATACGGATATCGGCGTCAGCGGCTGGGGAACGGGGGGCGGTGGGATTGCTGCCGTAGAGGTGATCAACCGCCATCTGCGAGAGTTGCTAGTGGGGCGCAGCATCAACAGCGTTGAAGATGTCGCCCGGCTTTGGGACGACCAGTACAAGGCCAGCCTGCCCTACGGCCGCAGCGGGATCGCCGTTATGGCCATCAGCGGCGTGGACCTAGCGCTGTGGGATGTCTTGGGCCGGGCGGAAAAGAAGTCCGTCTGCGACTTGTTGGGTGGTCGGCAGCGGGACGAGGTGCGAGCCTACGCCACAGGCCCAGACTGCGCTTGGTATCGCGACTTGGGCTTTAATGCCCATAAGTCTTCACAGACGCGGCAAGGAAGCCAGGCTGCTGATGCGGCGCGCATACTTGAGTGGGCCGAAGGGGTGCGCCAGACCTTGGGCGAAGACGCGCTCTTGATGATCGACGCGTACATGTCGTGGTCGCCCGACTTTGCCGTGGCCGTGGCGCAGCAGCTCGCGCCATTCAATATCTACTGGTTCGAGGACGTGCTACTCCCCGACGACCTAGATGGCTTGGCGGCATTGCGGCCGCAGATCCACCCCATTTTGTTAGCTGGCGGCGAACACGAATTCACTGCGCGGGATTTCGGTCATATCGCCAGGATGCGAGCGCTGGACTTGTGGCAGCCGGACGTCACTTGGTGCGGTGGTTTGACGGCGGCGCTGCGCATTGCCGAACTCGCTCAAGCCCATGGCGTCCCCTTGGTGCCTCACCGCGGCGGCGAGATTTGGGGGCTGCACTTTTTGGCGGCTGGCTACGGCGATAATTTGGCCGAGATGGTTATGGGCAGGCGCGGCGCGGTGCGCGATGAGTTGTGGCTGGGCGAGCCGCAACCGCAGGAAGGTTACTTAGTACTGCCCGAAGGCCCGGGATTTGGCGTCGAGGTGAATGAGGAGCTGCTCTAGGTATCCGCAGATTGGACGCAGAGGCGGGAGAACGGGTGCTTGGGTTTAAGAACCTCTACTCTTTAACTGCCAGAGATAATAGGTACGTCCCTCGCTGCTTGACTTTTTTATAATTGCCGAAGACTTCCTTGAAATTGCGCTTGATGTACGCCTTTAGCCCGGCAATGGTGACTACCCACAGGTGCCCGCCCGGCTTGAGGCGGGCGCAGGCGTCGTGCATGATGATCGTCAGGAGTTCGTTGCCTGTTTTCGCGGGCAAGTTGGAGGCAATAGTGTCAAAGCGCACGTGGGGGGGCACGTGGCTGAAGGCGTTGCTCAAATAGGCGCGACAATTGGTCAGCCCGTTGCGTTCGGCGTTTTGCGCCGCGTACTCGACGGCGACGAAGTCCTTGTCGATCAGATGGACCTCGCCTTCGGGGCAGAGATGGCCCAATGCCAAGCCGATTGGACCATATCCGCACCCTAAGTCGAGGCAGCAATCGGCAGGTCCGGCTTTGATGTGATCGATGAGCAGCCGCGTCCCTGGGTCAATGCGTTTGGGATTGAAAAGACCCCAAGTAGAGTGGAAGGTAAAAGTGCGCCCCCGGAGGTTCTCTTCGAATACAATGTCTTCGCCCAAGCGGCTTATATCTATAGGAGGCATTGAATAGGCGCGTTTGGACCAAACGCGGTCGAGCCTAGTAGGCCAAGCCCAGCGGCTGCTGGTGGCGGAAGGTTTTCAATTCCGCCTTGAGGGCGATCTCCATCACATATAGACCCGGTACCAACAACTCGCCGCTTTCGTCGCGGCCATCCCAATGCACGGTTTGCGGCCCAGCTCCCTGCGTTCCGAGTTCGAGGCCGCCGACCCGGATACCGCGCAAGTCGTAGATGTTGAGAGCCACGGGCACCGGGCCGGGCAGGCGAAACAAGGTGTAGTTGATGGCTAGCACGTCGTTGGCACCGTCGCCGTTGGGGGTCAATACCCCGCTTGAAAAAGCTAGGTTTTCGATGGGATCCCCGGCATCTTGTGCGCCACCTAACACCCGCAGGCTGTTGGTGTTGACCTCGTCGGAGGCGTTACCGGCCTCAATCTGCTGCGGCAAGCTCTCCTCGTTCGCGTCGAACACCTCGCCGGCGAACGTGTTGGCAAAGATGAAGACCTCGGTGCCGAAGACCAGCCGCACTGGTTCATTGCGGCTGCGCGTGATCGACTGCGGCAGGCGCACTACTAGCTCACTCTCCGCCTCTATCACCTCGGTCGGTTCTATGACTTGGAGTGGCTGGCCCATTTCTAGCCGTTTGAACTGGGGGCGGCTACCTGTGCGGATCCGGATGGTATCGAAGCCCGGCTGGCTCGCCCCGTCGAACTGGGCGAGCACATCGTAGGTGAAGTCCGTCATTTCACCTAAGTACACTTCGGTTAGGCCGCCATCGGGCGTCGGCTCGTCAAAGCGGGCGACTTCGCCGATGACTTGTGAGGCCAACGGCGGTGCAGTCTCAATCCACAGCGAGTCTAGCCGCACAAAGTCGAAAAAGGAACGGCTTTCGAAGGTGAGTCTCACTTGGATATGGTTGCCGCGCTCCAGCGGAGCGGGCTGCCCGGACTCAGGGATGGGAAAAGACCAGAAGGTCCAGTTGTCTTGGTCGTAAATGATTGAGGCTCGAAGGCCGGGCTTGCCTTCTTGAATCTGGCCGCCGGTAGTTTGGTCTGGTTGCTTGAGTTCGTTCTCGAAGCGCTCGCGCGAGACCGTGCGCTCGGCACCGGTGTCGGTGAATTCGTGATAGACGTTGGGGTCGTCGTCGCGGCCAGAGCGCACGGAGATTGCAAGTCGGGCTTGGGCATCGTCAACGGGAGTGGCGATCCCTTTGACCATTCGCATGGGCGTGGCGTCCCAGAATAGACGCCCGAAATTCACCGTGCGGCCAAGGGAAATAATTTTAGAAAGATAAAATACTCGCTTGGGCACCCCTTCGCCCTTTAGCTCGAACTCGCCGATGGTGCCCTGCTGGACATTGGCTTGGCCCGAGGCAAAGGCTTTGTCGTCAATGGAAGGGTTGCGGCGCAGGCGGATGAAACGCACGTACTGTTTGGGAAATTCGAGCTGGACATTGGCGTCGAAATTGAGCGGCACATCGGCGATCAAGGTCTCTAGGCGGTGATAGTCGTTGTCGTTGTTTTCGAGGTTGAGGACCGGATCGAACTCTTCGGCGATAGAGACTTCAAACGCCTTGAAGATGTCGTCGCGCAGCAGCGTGCCGTCGGCGCGAAAACCGTGCGGCGGCGTGTAGAACCCGACTACGTTGGCAGGTACTGGAACCCCCACGTCGAAAGTGTACCACTCCGAATTGATGCCGCGCGCTACCGGCGGGCTGTAAGAAGAGCTGTCGCCATCGACCCACTCGGTGGTCAGGGTTCCGGCCGTGAACCAATAGAAGCCGTTGGCTGCGCGCCAGACCCGCGGAATGAGGCCGTCTTCGTAGCCCAAGTCGGTGGGAAACTTAAAGGGCGACCAGAAAGAGAGCTTAGAAAGGATATTTTCCTCGCCGTCGAAGTAGGCCGGCGCTATGGAGCCGGGAAAGGTCTGGAAGTCGATAAAGACTTCGCTGCTGTCACTCCGGCTCCAAGCCAAGCCTTGGCCGCCCATTTTCCACAGCGAAATCTGGGCGGCTGCCGGTGCGGTAGAAAGCGCGAGCGCGATGAGGATTGACCATTTGTACACTGTTTTACTCCTTGAGCCAGTCGCCTAGGTTGCCAGCGACTCTTTTACGCGGTCCAAGTTTTCGCTTAATCTAATAAGGCTGATGTCTCAAATTCAAGCTGATATAAGCAATCCTATATAATTATGATCCGCAGATGGACGCAGATAGACGCAGAATAGGATGCACAAGACGACGTACCGCTCGAATCGCCGCATTGCTATGGGCGATATAGAGAATACACGTAACCGTCCGTTTTGTCATGGCCAATGAGACAACGCGCGGGCCGCTGAGGTGGCTTCGCGGCGATATGCACAATCACTGTGAAGATCACGCCCTGGTCGCCGAGCATTTGGCTGGGGCTGGCGACACACTCGATTTTATCGCGCTGACCAACCACGCGCAAAAGCCCGTCTTCTTTGAGCAACACCGCATGATTGAGCAAGCGCGCCGCATTTTGCCGGGGTTTCCCGTTTTCTTCGGGCTAGAGTGGAACGCGCCGATGGGAGGCCACGCCGGGCTTGTCTTTCCGGTCGGCGAGCGCGAGGCCGAAAACGCCTATGCCTTCGCCGCCGCCTACGATCGGCTGGGGGCTGCGACTCCTAGCAGCGTAGAAGCGGCGTTAGATCACTTGAACGCATTGCCGGCGGTGGAACGCCCCGTCCTCTTCTTCAACCACCCCGCTGCTGGCCAGTGGTCCACGGAGAGCATCAACCGCTATCTCGCCGCTGATGACGCGAGCGCAGAAGCGGCGAACCTTGTCGTCGGCATCGAAGCCTTGCACGGACACCAAGCGCACGCCAAAGTCGCGGCGATGGACCCGTGTGCTTATCCGGGAGGAGCGGTCGGCGGCTTGGTTGATCAAGTGTACGCCTGCCAGCGGCCATTTTCCCTGCTGTTGAACTCCGACTTCCACGTCCACAAGCAACGGCGTCAGCCCGATTATCCGCTAGGCATCTTCAATCACGTTCGGGTCGGCGTGGAGGCGGGGCATCCACCTACCCCAGAAGCGATCTTCGCTGGCCTGCGCCGAGGGCGCACGTGTGCCTCCCAAGGGCACTGGCTCGACCTCGGTGATTTTTCGGTCGATGACCATTTTATCGGCGATACTTGGACGGGAGGCCCCGGTGTTTTGCGCGTTGTCTTTGAGGCAACCGAAGCGGTCGAAAAGGTCGAACTGATTGGCCAGTGGCAGCCGAATGCCGCGCCGGCCGTGCTGGAGTGGTTGGAGTCTCGGCCGGCAGGGAGCTGCGAATGGATGCTGGAGATTCCAACCGAAGCCCAAGGCTTTGTGCGCCTGCGCATAATCGCCGAGAGCCGCGCCCGCCCGGCCCCAGGACCGTCGGCCCCGAAGCACTTTTTCACTTCGGCAATTCTCTTAGACGCCAGCCTTGACCGTTAGACCTCAAACCACCGGAATTGCGTCGCCAATACTGGCGACGGGAGCTCTCATGTCTGTTCTATTTGCCGTACGCATCGTCTCTAGGAAAGTTTCCACGCTCGCCTACCTGTTCTGTCTGCTTCTCGCGAGTGCGTCGCCAGTACTGGCGACGAGCAGCACGGCCAGCCACGCCGAGTACCCTCCCGGTCAAATCCGCTTAACGCCCAAAATCGACCTTCACCTCGAACCAGTGCTGGTCGAAGGGCTTTCCAACCGCACGCTCAACCTCCCGCCCGGCTTTAAGGTCAAACTCTTCTCCGATCAAGTAGATAAAGCCCGCTTTATGGCTTGGGACGACCACGGCGTCTTGCACGTGGCGAATATGAAGACTCGGGGAAGCAATCAATGGAGCCCGGCCTCCGGTCGCCAAAGCACGGTGTTGGCCTTACCCGACAAAGACGGCGATGGCCGCGCCGATACCGTGTACAAGGCCGCTGACGATTTTCACTGGCCGCACAGTATCGCCTTCTACAAGGGGGCGCTCTTCGTCGCCGATGACGATGCGATCTACCGCCTTGAAGACCGGGACGTGGATGGCTTCTACGAGGAGCGCGCCGTATTCGCCGAGGTGCCCGGCTTTATGGGCCGCTCCTCTGAGCACGTGACGCATACGCTGGTTTTCGACGAGTCCAACGACAAGCTCTACTTCCACATTGGCTCAGGTTGCGACCTGTGCCGCGAAGACGACCCAGAGCGGTCCACGGTCATCCAGATGAACACCGACGGCACGGGCCGGCGGATTTACGCTTCAGGGCTGCGCAATGCCATCGGCCTTGACTTGCACCCTGTCACCGGTGATCTGTGGGGCGCTGGCAACGGACACGACCGCGAGGGCCGGGATCTGCCGCCGGAGTGGATCACCCCGCTCCGCGACGGCGGCTTCTATGGCTGGCCGTTAGCGTACGCTTATCAGGTCTGGACCGATTTCTCCATTGACGCGTATCGTCGGGCGATCTTCCCGCTGACCGCTGCCGACTCGCTGTTGGTTGCCAGCATGGAACGTCCGGCGGCCCTCGTCCCCGCCCACTTGGCACCGATGGGTCTGCATTTCTACACGCACGACCAGTTCCCGCCCCAGTACAAACACGCCGCGTTTGTCGCCTTCCGCGCGGGTGTCCTAGGCAACGATCCCGGCTACAAGGTCATGGCGCTCTTTGCCGAGCCGGATGGGTCCAACGCTCGCGTCGCCGATTTTCTCACAGGGTTCCGGCCCGATCCCAACGAAAGGGCTGTATGGGGCAAGCCTGTTGGGCTGATTACCGACGAGGTCGGCCACCTTTACGTGACTAGTGATGACTTTACCCAAGCCATCTTCCGCATCGAAGCCAGCCCCCTCCAAGGCACGTGGGAAAATCCGCCGCCCGACACGTTGCTCGCCGGGGCAACGCTGCCTTTGCGTTCGACGATTCGCCTCCGGCGGCAGGTAGAGGGCGCAGAACCAGCGCAGCTCACGGCTGATCTGAGTGCGTTGGAAGGTCCCGAGGCCCTGCCCCTGCAAGCGATAGACGACCAGACGTATCGCTTGGAAGCCGATCTCTCGGCTGGTGAGCACAATGGCCGCAAAAAGCTGGTGGTACATCTCGCGCAAGGCGACGAAGCGACCAAATTAGTGCATTCCGTCGTCGTGCTGCCCAGAGAGGATCAAGTCCTCTTTGCCGACGAGTTCGCTTGGGACCAAGGCGCACTCTACGGCGCAGAACTAGATCCAACCCATACCGATACCGTCTTCGCTGGCCAGCGGGCGATGCGGGTGGAAGCTCGGGGTTTCAGCATTGAATTCCTGCCCCGCGTACCGGTCGCCAGCGTTGGCTACGTTGCGCTGCGCTTAGCGTTGCATCCCGGCGCGACTGGCGCGGCCGGCGGCCGGCGGCCTTCTTTGGCTTGGGTTCTCAATGGCGATGCCGACAATCGACTAGATTTGACGGACCAATTGGACTGGGAACTAGGCCAATGGCAGGTGCTTGAGGTCAGCTTGGACAGGTCAGACAGCGACCGCCCCATCGAATCGCTGCGCTTTATCTGCTCCCTGCGCGGAACCTTCTACCTCGACGAAATCCGCTTGGTCGCCGCTCCGTACTCTGGGAGTGTTACGGCGGTGCAGGAAGAGGACGACCGGATCGCTGCGCCGCGAGAATTTGCCCTAGATCCGAACTATCCCAACCCGTTCAATAGTTCCACCACCATCCGCTACCGCAGCGCAGTGCCGGGTCGGGTACGCTTGGAAATTTTCGACATCCAAGGTCAGAAGGTGAAGACGCTCGCCGACAGCGATGTAGGACCGGGCGTTTACCACGTTGAATGGGATGGGACGGACGCCAGCGGAAATCCTGTGGCCACCGGCGTTTATTTGGCGCGCCTCCAGAAGGGCACGGCCTCCTTGGTCCACAAGATGCTGTTGCTCAAATAGCCATGCAGCGCCTCAACCTTCCAGCCGCCACTTTTGACATCCGCCAAGTCGAAGGCAAGCGCGAGATACTCGACCCGTTGCGCCGCAAGTACGTGCGATTGACGCCCGAGGAGTGGGTGCGGCAGCACTTGGTGCAATACCTAATCTCGGACTTGGGCTACCCGCGCGGGTTGATCGCCATTGAGAAAGGCATTGACCTCCACGGCAAGCGATTTCGCGCCGATGTGATCGTCCACGACCGCGCGGGCCGTGCTTTGCTAATGGCCGAGTGCAAAGAGCCAGAGGTCTCCATCAATCAGCAGACCTTTGACCAAATTGCCGCGTACAACCGCGTGGTTCAGGCCCGCTGTCTTTTGGTCACCAATGGCTTGGTTCACTACTGCTATGTCACGAATCGCGGCTTCCTCGACCAGGTGCCGCGGTACGACGAGTTGTGAGCGTTTCTTTAGCCCGCCTCTGTGCTCCAGAAGTCCGATACGGCACCATCCCGCGCGATCATCCGCTCCAACGCCAATAAATTCCGCATTACGCACCGCGGATGGTGGTAGTGCTCTTTGCGGGAGACGTGGTCAGTATAATTCACCTTGCGGTCCCCGCCATACAAATACAATGGATGCCCGTACTGTTTGAGCGAAAACCGCTCTTCTACGCAATCGAAAACTCGTCCAAACCACTCCCCGGCCCACTCTAGCCCTGCGTGTTCCAACAGAATCAGACAGCCGATCAGGGCCTCTTCCTGCAACCAGAGCACCTTGTCGAAGGTATAGGTGCCGTGTACGTGCATCGCACGGAAAAGCCCGCCATAAACGTCATCCCAAGCCACTTCGAGATGGCGGCGGAAGCGCGCGGCGGCTAGATCAAAGAGCGCGCGATCTCTGCGGCGCATGGCCTCGGGCAGGAGCATCCACAGCGTCTCGATGGCGTGGCCTAGGTAGATAAAGTCCTCGTTGGGGTCGTCAGGCCGTCTGTACTCGTGGTCTAGAGCCTCGTTCATCAGGCGGAACTCGGGATGCCAGAAGCGATGGACAATCGCATCGACGACTCGGTCGGAGAGCGCTTCCAACTTGGGATCGGAAACCTGTTCGAGTAACTGGGTCAGAACCAACACGAGAACCATGTGGTTGCCCAGTATCCGCATCCCTAGATAGTTGTGCGGGATGTAACTTTCCTCTGCGAAGCGCTCGGGATCGTCAAAAAGAGCAACCGAGCGCCAGAGGCTGGCGATGGCCGTTTCGAGGGCCTCTGCGTCGCTGGTTGCCCGGGCATAGGCTTGTAGCCCTTCGGCGACGAAAAGGCCCTCGTAGCCCCGCTGCGTCGCCGGCGAGATGACCTGCCCCTGCCGATCCAACGCCGTTACCCAATCGCCGGCTTGGTCTCGGCCATGCGCGAGGAGAAAGTCGCGGGCCTTGCGTGCCACCTGCAAGTGTTCCTCTGCACCAAAGTGCTGGTACAGATACGAGTAGGTCCACAGACCGCGCCCCTGATACCAGATGTTTTTGCTGTCTTCTACGAGAGTTCCGTCGTGATCTAGAGCGCAGATAAACCCGCCCAACTCATGGTCGATACCGTACTTGTCCCAGAAAGGCAGGTATTCTTCAAAGAGGTAATGCCGATAGTGATCCCTGAGAGCGACCAGACTTTTCCCCGCTATATCCACAACGTTCTCCCAAAATTAAGAGTCTGGATCGGTCTTAAAGCGGCCTTGGTTGTCGATGCGCAAAGAGGCCCGCGTCTCCCCGTCTTCATCGTAGAAGTCCAGCCTCGGGTTGCCGCCGGTCGGTGCGCCTAACCCCGCGCGGAAACGCTGTTCCTCATCGAGAACCCCAAGCCAAGCAATTCCATCTTCTAGAACGCCGACTATGGTGCGCGTGTGGCCGTCTTGGTCGCGCATTTCAAGCAAGGTCATGCCATCGGCCCGCACGCTCAAGGTGGCGCGAATCTCACCTTGGTCATCGTAGAGCTTGAACGAAGGCACTTCTTCGTCCTCGATGCCGCTTTGCAGCCGCATCCGTCCTTGCTTATCGAAAAAACTCAATCGCATTGCGCCAGCGTGGCCGCTTCCCAGGCCAGCGCGAGGCCGCCCGGTCTCGTCGTAAAAGGCCAAGCTGCCAGCCCCGTCCTCGCTCAGCGAAAAGCCCGCCCGCACTTCGCCCCGCTCGTCGTAGAGTTCCAGCAGCGGGGCCTTATCGCTCTCCAGCCGCAAGTCGGCCCGCACCCGTCCTGCTCGGTCGCACAACTTGAGTCCACTGCCCAGCACCGCGGTGAGTTCACCGTCGGCATTCCTCAGCTCCAATTCGCCACCCCCATTAGGGCCTTGTACCAATTGAGCGATTGGTTGGCCCTCGTCGCCGTGCAAGACAAAGCGCCGTGCGCGCACCGTCCCCATCCGCCACCGCGCAACGAGTAGCCCCAGCGAGACCAACAGGGCCGCTCCACTAGCCAAGCCCACCAGATAGACGACGCCCTTCAATGCCTGCAGGTCCTGCTTCGATACCTGTTCGGCTCGGGGCTGCGCTCCGCTAAACGAGCTGAGCAGGACCAGCAATAGTACTGCTCTCAGCCAATGAATCGACATGCCGCAGTTTCCATTTCTGCCCTAGGCAGTTTGCGATGCGGCCCCCATGCTGGGGCCGGACCGCTCTTTGTTCACCGCCTGGATCATGGCGATGATATACCCGAACTGAAAGGCCCAGGCTTGGCGCACCCGGCCCGATACGCCCTCGGGTGCCTTGTCGTCGGGATGGGACGGCGCGTGGTCGGGCATCAGCATGTACTGATAGCCGACGTCCCGCAAGGTGCGCGCCACCTCGTGCATATCGACATCGCCTTCGTCAGGCCAGACCTCTTGGAAGTTGTGCAGCCCGCCCTTGATGTTGCGGTAGTGGATGTTGAAGAGTTTCCCCCGCTCGCCGAAATAGCGCACGATGTCGCAGAGTTCCTCAGCCGGATTTTCCAAGCCCTCAGACGCCACGCCGCAACAAAAGTTAAAGCCGTGATACGGGCTATCGACCAGCTCGGAAAAGCGCTTGAGCCCTTCCATTACCGGCCAGTTCCATCGCTCGACGCCGCGCAGGACCGGAGCTGGCGGGTCGTTGAGATGGCAGGCCATCTGCACCTTGTTTTCCTCGGCGACCGGAATCACGCGCTCCAGCCAGTAGGCCGCCCGCTCAAACGCTTCTTCGCGGCTGACCACGCCCGCTTCGCTCAGCGTTTCGTTGTCGAATTTCGCGAGGTCAAACGAGCTGTACGTCACGCCCCCGCGCCCGGGCGTTGGTGCGGTGCGCTGGTGCGGTAGGATGCAGAAGTTGTAGAGCAATGCCCGCAGCCCAGCCTTGCCCGCGTTTTCGATCCAACGGCAGACCTCGTCGAGGTCCCGGTCGCGCTGCGGGTCTTGCGCCAGCGTGATGCTTTTGGGCACGCTGATGTGGATCGCCTCCATACTCACCCCGTACTCAGCCGCCTCTTCCTTGTGCCGCACTAAGGTTTCGACCTCGTTGTCCTCAACACTGGCGTCCATGTGCGTCACCCCGTGTCGCACCAGAAATTCCAATTCCACCTTTGAGGTCCCAATTCCCTGCACTCCGACGTGCATGCCGCTTTGTCCGTCACTCATTTTCGTTGCTCCTTTTGGTTTTGCAGCCATTCCGAAGAAGGGCAACCACGAGGGTTGCCCCTACATTACGCAGATGCCGTTATGTCAATCCGGTCAACCGCTAGTGGTTATTGTCCTGCGTTAGGCCGACGCTCCTGAATAGTGCCGCACCCCCCACAACCAAAACGCCCGCGCTCCCACTAACATGCCCCCCGCCATCGCCAATGCGCCCCCCAACACCGCTGGCGACAACCGCCCCACCAAGGCTTCCGAAGGCACGGTCACCGCAAAGGCCACCGGCACTAGAAAAGTCATCGCCAGCTTGAGCCAGCGCGGATAGATGGCCACCGGATACTTGCCCGCGCTGTAAACGGCTTGGAAGATGACGAGGATGTTCTCTGCGCGGATAAACCAGAAGGCAGTCGTTGCTAGCACCAGCCAAAAACTGTAGACGATTGCCGCGCCAGCCGCAAGCGTCAGGGCAAATCCCGCGGCGTGGGCAAGGCCCGTCCGCATCCCGATTTCGACGAGGGCCACCGCAATCAGGGCCATTCCCTGCACTACGTCCAAAAACTTCCAGATCCGCACCTCGCCGATGCTCACTAACACTTGTGCATCCTCCGGCTTGGTGAGGGTAAAGTCCAGCGTGCCGAGGCGGATATCCTCCATAAAGCGCTGCATTGACGGCTGGATCAGCGCGCCGATCAGGCCGCTCATCAGGAAGAACACCCCCAAGAGTGCTACCAACTCGGCCGGCTGCCAGCCGCCTAGTTCTTCGGTGTGCGAGAAAATCACCGCCAAACCCGCCAGCGCGACGCCCAAATTGAGCAAGCTCTGCAAGAGCTGCACCCAGAAGTTGGCTTGGTACGCCAGCTCGTTCATTGCGCCGATGCGCAGGAATATCCACAGGAGTCGCAAATAGTTCACGAGCCGACCGCCGAGTATCTGCGTATGCCGCGCGACCAGACTGCGCCCAAAATCCCCCAACTCAGCCCCAGCCACATCACCTGTGCTGCTGCGCCCCAGAGCACTTCGGTGGGCGTGAGGCGGCCGAGCAGGAGTTCGGTCGGGAAGGCCAGCATCCAGCGGAAGGGCAACAGCGCAGCCAGCGTCTGGAGCCACTCGGGCAACAGCGACAGCGGTGCCATCTGGCCCGAAAAGAAAAGCGAGGCCGCGAAGTAGAGCTGGTTAGCCGCGGCAGTGCGCGTGGTCCACAGGGCCACTAAAGCCAGTGCCCACTCGACGAAAAAGCGCATCAGAAATGCCAGCAGAACGACGGGTATCGCGGCCCAAATGGCCCAAGCTGGCGGGTCGAAGACCGGATCGAAGATCCAGATCATCAGCCCCACCGTCGGCAGCATGACCGCCAGGGTCAAAAACTTGTAGGAGATATTGGTGGCGATGTCGCGGTGGATCGGGTGCAGGGGCTGGAGCAGGAGCGGTGAGAAGGCTCCCGACCGCACCCGATACTCAAACTCAAACATGAACCAAGTGAAAGTCAGGTGCCCCATCATCATCATGATGATGTAGTAGGCGGCAAAATCTCCACTGGTGAAGTCCCCCACCTGCCCGCCCTGGGAGCGGGCCACCGCAGTCCACACCGAAAGAAAGACCAGCGTATCGACGATGCGCCCGATCAGCCAGATCACCATCGCCGCCCGGTATTGGAACTGCACGGCCAGATCGGTGCGAAAGAGCGTGGAGTAGATGTCTGCCAGACCCCTCATGCGCGATCAAAGACCTCTTCGATCACGTCCTCAATCGGCGGGTCCTCCACCGTCAGATCGAGGACGGGTTGCTCGCTGAGGAGCCGTCCGGTCACCTGCGCGGTCTCCGCCTTGGGCACTCGCAGCGATACGCGCCCCTCGCTACTGGCGACGATCTCGCCATAGTTGCCGAGGTCGCCGTGCCCGTTTTCTAGTTCGACGATGATCGTCTTGTGCGGTGAGAAGCGCTGCACAAGCTCGGTGAGCTGGCCGTCAAACAGCAGCAGTCCGTGGTGGATGACCACCACCCGTTTGCACAGCGCCTCGACGTCGGCCATGTAGTGACTGGTGAGGAGCACGGTGGCGCCGTAGCGCTGATTGTATTCGGTTAAAAAGGCGCGGATCCGCCGCTGCATGGTCACGTCGAGGCCGATGGTCGGCTCGTCGAGGAAAAGGACTTGCGGCTTGTGCAAAAGCGCGGCGGCAATTTCGCACTTCATGCGCTCGCCCAAGGAGAGGTTGCGCACGGGTTTGTCGAGGAGGGCGTCTAAGTCGAGCAGCGCGGTCAATTCTTCGACCGTTTGCTGATACGCGCTTCGCTCTAGGCGATAGATGGCCCGGTTGCGCTCAAAGGAGTCGATTACGGGAATATCCCACAGCAACTGGTTGCGATTGCCCATCACCAAAGTGATCTGGCGGAGGAAATCGCGCTGCCGTTTGAACGGCTCAAAACCGAGGACGCGCCCTTGCCCGCCGGAGGGGTGCAGGAGGCCCGAAAGCATCTTGAGGGTGGTGGTCTTGCCCGCGCCATTCGGCCCTAAAAACCCGACAATCTCGCCGGGAGCGACCGCAAAGCTGATCTGCTTAACCGCCTCGACCTGGCGCGTCTGACGCTGCACGAGGCTCTTGAGCGCCGCGGCCAAGCCGCCCTCGCGCACGGGGACCTCATAGGTCTTGCTCAATTCGCGGACATCAATGGCGGGTGCTGCCAAGGGGTTTCGCGTCTCCGAGTTAGAGGGGATCCGCAGATGGGCGCAGAATAGTAGAAATAAGACGATCCGCAGCTCGAATCGTTCAAGTCATTCAGAATTGCAATATAACCGAAAGGATTAACAGGGAAAATCAGCTAGCGGAGCATCTCCATTGCCGAAAATGCCCGAATCCTAGGCGAGGAGGTGAGCGCAGAGCCGGTCGCGCATTTCGTCGAGTGGAAAGGCCGGGCCGGGATCGACCTTGCGGTCGGGGGCGATCTCCTCATGACCGAGGATGTGGCGTATCCCGTAGGCCGCAATCAGCGCGGCGCAAATGGCTTCTACTACTTCGAGTTGCACTTGCGGATAGCGATGCCAAAAGCAAACAGGTTGCCGGATCTGCGGATGGGCACCGGGCAGGCTCTGGTTGCGGTGTGCGCCGCGCACGACCTCTGCGGCTGGATACATCTGCCCGAACCACGACTCGTAGCCGCCATCCCGCTCCAAGAGTTGGCCCGCGTTGTCGATCTCGATGCCGATGGAGTACTGGTTGAGGCTCGTGCGCTCTCCCCATTGGCTGCGGCCGGCGTGCCAGCCGACGGTGTTAAAGGGCAAAAGCTGGGTCACGGCACCGTCGCGGCCGACGACCAAGTGGGCCGAGACTTTGCGCTCTCTATCGCAGAGCGTGTGAATGGCCGACTCGGCGTTGGCACCGGCCGTATAGTGGATGACGATGGTGTCGGGCAGCCCCGGGGCAAAGGGGCCGCCTTGGTTGGGCGATTCGATGTAGTTGACGTCTTTGAAGCGGTGATTAAGGTCTATTTCCATAGTATTTTATCGCAGTAGAAGATGCGTTTTCGGCCACGGACGCGGCGGGTTGAAACCGATAGGGCCGTTTCGTTATAGAGCCAATATTGAGATATATTATACGAAATGCTAAGACACGTCGAGCTTCACCGACCCTTTAGGGCTGACTACCCATGACGACAGACGAACATACCGCTGATCTGGCATGGCAGAGCGCGATCCTGCAAGATGTCTCGCGCACGTTTGCGCTCACCATTCCGCAGCTTCCGTCGGGCCTGCGCGATGTCGTCGGCAACGCGTATCTGCTGTGCCGCATCGCAGACACCATCGAGGATGAGCCAGCTCTGTCGCCTGACGAGAAGCGCGAGTTTTCCGACCGATTCATCCGAGTCGTCGCGGGCGAGGAGCCGCCCGCCCCATTCGCCGAGCAGCTCGCGCCGCGCCTGTCCGACAGCATGCTGCCCGCCGAGCGCCAACTCGTGGCCAATACCCCAAGGGTGCTGCGGCTCACGCAAGGGTTTTCCGAGCGGCAGCGAGCCGCACTCGTGCGCTGCGTGCGGATCATGTCGCGCGGCATGGCCGAGTTCCAGCAAAGCCCGGGCCTCAAAGGCCTAGACGATCTTCCCCATCTCGACCGCTATTGCTACCACGTCGCGGGCGTCGTCGGCGAGATGCTCACCGAGCTGTTCTGCGACTATTCGGCGGAAATCGACCGCCAACGCGAGAAGTTGTTGCAGCTCGCCGTGTCGTTCGGCCAAGGCTTGCAGATGACCAACATTCTCAAGGACATCTGGGACGACCGAGCGCGCGGCGCGTGTTGGCTGCCGCGAGACGTGTTCCGGCAAGCCGGGTTTGACTTGCGCTCGCTTGAGGCTGGCCAGACGAATGCCGCGTTCCGCACGGCACTGAGCCAATTGGTCGGCGTGGCCCAGATGCACCTCGGTAATGCGCTGGCGTTCACATTGCTCATTCCCGGGCGCGAAACTGGCATTCGCCGGTTCTGCCTTTGGGCGTTAGGCATGGCCGTGCTGACGTTGCGGCGCATCCACGCCCACGCGGACTTTACCAGTGGAGAGCAGGTCAAAATTTCGCGGCGCAGCGTGTGGGCGACCGTGATCGTGACCAGTCTTGCGGCACGCAGCGACGTTGCGCTCAAAGCACTGTTTGCGCGGTTTACGCGCAAGCTGCCCTCGCATGTGGAGGCACAGACATGAAATTGCGGCCCCAATGCTGAGGCCGGACTGCTGGGCGCGTAGCAGACAGCGACGCTGTTTTTTATCTTCTAGCCTTCATCAAATTCTCGGAGAAATTTCACCATGCAGTTTGATCTCGTACTCAAGGGCGGTCATCTGATCGACCCCCAAAATGGCATTGACGCGCCCCAGGACATCGGCATCCAAGGGAAGGTGATCGCGGCCGTAGATGCGGATTTGCCGACGGAAGGTGCTGGGCAGGTCATCGACGTGAGCGGACTCTACGTGACGCCGGGGCTGGTAGATATCCACATCCACGCCTATGCCACGGCTGGCCACCGCGATACGTGGGCCGGCGACAACAGTATCTTGCCCGACGGCTTTAGTTTTCGCACTGGCGTGACGACGCTGGTGGATACCGGGAGCGCGGGCTGGCGCAATTTTGAGGACTTTCGCTATCGGGTCATCGACCGCTGTCAGACGCGGCTCTTTGCGCTGGTCAATATCGCCGGCACCGGCATGACCTCAATCGACCACGAGCAGAATCCGCACGACATGGATCCCGACAAGACGGCGGGCGTGGCGCGAGAAAACGAGGACGTAGTAGTAGGCATCAAGGCGGCGCACTACATCGGCCCCGAATGGATTTCGGTCGATCGCACGCTCACGGCAGCCGAAAAGGCCGCGACGCGGGTGATGATCGACTTTGGCTATTTCAGAAAGGAGCGCCCCTACTACCAGCTCTTGGGCGAGAAATTGCGCCCGGGCGACATAAGTACCCACATCTTCCGCGGCCCGACGCCGTGGTTTGACGCGGATGGCAAGGTGCTGCCCTATCTGCACGAGGCGCGGGCAAAGGGCGTCATCTTGGATGTGGGGCACGGTGGCGGCAGTTTCTGTTTCCGCAACGCGGTCCCAGCCATTGCCCAAGGCTTTTATCCAGACTCGATCTCGACCGACTTGCACGCCCTCTGCATGAATATGGGTATGCTCGACATGGCGACGACCATGTCGAAATTTCTGGTGATGGGCATGCCGCTCGGTGAGGTCATCCGCGCCTCAACCATCAACCCGGCGCGGGAGATTGGCCACCCCGAGTTGGGCCACCTGTCGGTGGGTGCCGTGGCCGATGTGGCGGCCTTGAAGTTGATGGAGGGGAATTTTGGCTACGCCGATTCGTTCGACGGCCGGTTGGACGGCCGCCAGCGGCTGTTTTGCGAGCTGACGGTCAAGGACGGCGAAGTGGTCTGGGATTGGAATGGCCGCGCGGGGATCGACTACCCCGAACTCGGCGACAGCTATGGGATCCGCGAGGGCGAGTATTTGATCCCACCTCCGGCGTAAAAAGGAACGCTCTGGTGAAAATCGTCTTTGCGCTGTTGTTCTTTGTCGTCGGATGCGGACAAGAGCATACCGGCGACCCCATCGTCGTGCGCGACGCTTGGATCCGCGAGCCGCCGCCGCGCAGCCCGGCCGCTGGTTATCTAGTCATCGAAAACCGAGGCGGCGAACCCGTCGCATTGGTCGCCGTGGCAACCGAAGCCGCCGAGCGAGCCGAGATACACGTAATGGAACACAAAGACGACCGGATGACGATGCGCCAAGTCTCAGAGTTGCAAGTTCCAGCAGGCGAAGAGGTTGCGCTGAAGCCGGGTGGTGCCCACCTGATGCTGATGGAGTTGCGCCAGCCGTTGCGGGACGGCGATGAGGTGGAGCTGGTGCTGCGCTTTGGCGATGGAACGGAAAGGCGTGTACAAATGTTGGTGCAGAAGAAAGGGCTTTATGAGAGCGAGTGACGCGCTGGTCTGCTGCGCGGTGTTTGCGCTGCTCGCAGCCTGCGGCGCACAGTTAGAGGCCCCAAAGGCCGAAACCCCTGCCCCCGTGGAGGTTCCCTCCTTGCAGGATTTCGGCGGCATTGGCGGCGACTTTGCGCTCGTGGATCAGCACGGCGCGTCCTTTGAGTTGCAAAGTTTGCGCGGCCAAGCCGCCATGCTGTTCTTCGGGTACACCTATTGCCCCGACATCTGCCCGGTGACCCTGTCGAAGATGGGCCGCGTCTATCAGCTCTTAGGCGAGGATCAGCAGGAGCTGACGACCCTCTTCGTCACCGTGGATCCCAAGCGCGATACGCAGGAGAAGTTAGCGGAATACCTCTCCTACTTCGCCCTTGATGCGATTGGCTTGCGCGGCGACAAGGAGGAAATTGACCAAGTGGTGCGTCAGTATGGCGCTCATTATAGCTTGGGAGAGGAGCAGGCCAACTACTTAGTCGATCACTCGACCTATACCTACCTGATCGATCAACAGGGCAAGGTGCGGTTCCTCTTCCGCCAGAGCGACGGCCCCGAGCTGATGGCCGCAGTAACCGAGCAACTCTTCACCGAGGAAGAAAAGCCATGAAAAACGTCTTGCACAAAGTAATCAAGGTCATCCACGCAGTGCTCTGGTTTCCGCTGAGTCCAATCATCGGCCCGGATTTTCCGCAGCGCTTTCTGCGTAGGGGCTGGCGAAAGTCCGGACGCGCCAAGCAGACGCCGACTCGGACCGGGAAGTAGCCGGCATTATAGTTTTGTCCGCACAACATCTCCAAGGAATCTAGGCCAACTATGCAGCGACCAAATATCCTCATACTCTACACGGACCAGCAGCGGTGGGACGCCCTCGGCGTCAACGGCAATTCTGAAATCCGCACGCCGCACTTGGACCGGCTCGCTGCCGCTGGGGTGAATTTCGACCACTGCTTTGTGCAGAATCCGGTCTGCATGCCCAGCCGCGTGAGCTTTCTCACCGGACAGTATCCATCCACACTGGGGCTTTCGCACATGGGCGTACCCGTGCCCGAGGACGCGCCGACCTTGCCGCGCTTGCTGCGCAACTACGGCTATTGCAGCGGCCAGATTGGCAAGCTGCACTTTCTGCCGCACGCCAACCGCGACCACCGCGAGCCTCACCCCGACTACGGCTTCGACCACTTGGAAATCTCGGACGAACCGGGTTCGTACCACGATGCCTACCGCGCTTGGGTGGCGGCGCAGGCTCCTGAGCAGCTCGACCTCGTCAGCCTCGGCGAGGCCCCCAGTTCAATCGAGTGGAAGCGGATTATGAACATCCGCGACGGGATCGCGCATCCGCCTGAACGCTTCCCCATACGCGCCCTCGCCAACCGCTGCCGCAGCGACCTGACCCACACGGCGTTTGTCGCCGAACAGACCATGGAGTTTTTGACGCGCCACAAGGACGGCCCCTTCCTCTGCATCGCCGGTTTCTATTCGCCGCACAGTCCGTGGGTGGCCCCTCAAGAGTTCCTCGACCTCTACGATCCGGCTGCGCTGACGTTGCCTCCATTTCCACCGGCCCTCGACGCCCGCCGAGGCCCGCAGCACTTTTCCGACGATGAATTGCGCTCCGCACGCCACGGCTATTACGCCATGGTATCCGAGGTCGATCACCACGTCGGCCGCATTCTCGACCGGCTCGACCGGCTCGGCCTTGCGGACAACACCATCGTCGTTTTCACGTCCGACCACGGCGAGTGGCTCGGCGAACATCTGCGCTACGGCAAGGGCTACCCTGGGCACGATGCGGCCTCGCGCGTCCCCCTGCTGATGCGCTGGCCAAGCGGAGCAAGCGCCGGAGGGCACTGTTCCCGCATCGTCGAGGCGTTAGACGTGGTGCCGACGCTGCTGGAAGCTGCCGCGATTCAGCGGCCGGACGCATTGCAAGGCAGCTCCCTGTTGGCCGACCTGCGCGGTGAGGAAGGCGCTGGCCCCGGCTGCGCCATCACGGAAATGACCCAACCTGAGCGACACTGGAAGACGCTGCGCGTGGAGGGGTTGCGCTACGTGGTGGATGCCAGCGGAGCGGAGGCACTCTTCGATTTGGAGCGAGACCCGCTGGCCTACGAGGACGTGGCGGGCGAGAGCGAATATGCCGACCGGTTACAAGCAGTCCGCAAGCGGCTACTAGAGCGGCTGCTAGAGCGCGAGCGGCCGCGGCCACGGCAGTGGACGTACTGAGCTTGGTCTTGCTGCCAAATTCGGCAGTACGCGACAGTAGGGTTTCGCCTGGGATTGCGGGCATCCTGCCCGCTTGCGGGCCAGAGGCCCGCGATCCGAGGACAACACTAAAAAAACGCCCATTCAGGTCAGGTGTCGTGTACTTAGGCGACGAGGCTAAAAACCGCTTTGCCGACGGATGGTATTGGACAAATCCTCGACTCGCCTAGCGAAGGTGGATTCGTTTTCACACTTCTTTTTAACAGTGCTTACTGCGCGGATGACAGGGCTGCGGTCGCGGTTGCCAGTCTTGTGGATTCCCCAATCGATTTCAGATCAAATGATTCCACAATTCTTTTCCAAGAGGAGTAGAAAGAAATCTCAATATATTTAGATTCATCAACAGGAGAGATGCCGCTGTCAGGATCGTAGTATGTAACTTCATCACCGGCAGTAGAGCTCCCATCATGTAAGCCAAGGATGTAGACATTGTTGTTTTCGTCAGGGTTTGTGTAGACCGGGGAACCGCTATCGCCAGGAATTGTCACCTCACCTCCTAACGGAGTGAGAAAGAGAGATCCGTACGAATAATATCCATAAATTTCGTCTTCATGCCTCGTGATCGAAATGGTGGCAAGTATCTCCCCTTTCCTTCCGATGTGTTTTGTTACTCCGGTTCGAGATCCAGAAACCCAAACGGGAACACCGTCTTCCGTTATCTCTCCGGATCCGATAACGGTATAGACAGTGTCACCTTCTCCTCGTATTTTCAGCGGTGCGAGCCGATCGACATAAGTGTCGGTGTTGGCGTCTTTAGGGTACGCAACAAAGGCGGCATCTGCAAGATAATCTTTGAATTTAGTACCTGTGATACGCCCCTCCCCCTCCCTAAATGATGGTGAGAACTTGAAAACCTTGCCGAGGGAGTGTATTGCACGACCATTGTGGACACCGTGTGCCATTGCAGCACCGATTTCGGACCAATCGTTACTAATAGAGGCAACGTGACCAGCGGTGATAAATCCTCGGACACCATGCACATCTTCTACACCACCGAGCGTGATGGTTCCTTGACAAGAGTCAGTGAAT
>JAJEEZ010000559.1:0-5082 GCA_022820705.1 Candidatus Latescibacterota bacterium
GTTCACTAGGCTTGCTAGCCGCTCGGCAGTCAATCGCTCGCCGTCGTAGCGCTGCGCCAGTTCGACGAACAGCGCGTGGAAACAAGCCTGTTCCCCGCCAATAGGTGTTTCGCTGCCGGCTAGCACGGCGCGCGCCGTATCCACGCTGCCGGTCACATACAAATCGTTCATGGCCCAAACGTAGAGCCGATCCCAGTTGAGCTGTTGATCGCCGAGGGCGTACACTTCTTGGCGGCTAGCGGCCAAGGTTTGCTCCCCAGTCCCCCACAGCCGCTCCCAATCTTCGCCCGCGGTTGTAAAGCGCCCGCGCGCCGCGACATCCACGCGCCGCTCCACCAGCGAGACACTGTCTATTTCCATGTCTTCTGGGCACGACCCGATCCGCACCACTAGGTAGCGACACGTCGCCAATTGCGGCGCGGTCCACTCCTGCAACCCGTCGCAACACACGTAGCGCAAGCGCAATTCCACTGCGCCCGCCGCTCGCGCAAAGCCTAAGTCAATCACCGCGCCGAACTGGCCTCGCAGCCGCAGATGGGGAAATCCGCAGAGCAACCGCCCGAAGTCCAAAACTATATACGCGGCCCGAGCTTCGTCTGTTGCCTGCACCAAGGAGTGGGTTTTGCCACCTGTCAGTAATGCTTCTCGCCGCACGCATTTGGCAGTCTGCATGGCCTCGGGGGAAGCGACCCATTCGAGCGCACCCTCGCTAGCTACCTCGCCAAAAACCACCACCTCCCGCGCCCACACCATGCTTTCCACCGCGGGCAACGGCGACCATTCCCTCGGCGCGGCTCCGGCCACCACCGTGGCTTCCCGCCACCCCGCCAATCCCCCTTTGGCCCACTCAGCCGGTGCCAACACGGCCACATAGCTAGCCGGACCCCAGGCATCGGCCGGCCGCACCTGCCAAGGCGCACCGGTGTACAGCACCTGCTCGGCACCATCGCTGCGCTCGATCTTGCCCTCGGCGCGGAACCAGTCTGCTGAGCCGCAGCCGATGGCAAAGACCAACAGCACATTTTCGCCTTCCCGCAGCGCAGCGTCCAACGCGAACTGCTCCCACATGGCCACTTCGGCCACCGCTGATCCCAATCCCCTGCCCACTCGCTCGCCGTTCAAGTACACCTCGTACGGCCCACTCGCAGCACAGCGCAGCAACCCTTTGGTTGCTGCGCTGCTCAGGTGGAATTCGAGACGGATATATACAGCCAGCGCGGCCGGATGCCATATAGCTTGCGAACGCATACTCAATTTACGGGCATCCGCATCCCTATCAGCCGTGTCCCTCGTTGCCCCAGCACCCGCATCATAAACGCGTCCCCCGGCTCAATCTCCGCCAACGCATCCTCTAAGTCTTCCACAGTTTCCACCTGTCTGCGGTAGATCACCTGAGTTTCCTCCTGTTTGCGGCCGACCTCCTGAATGAGCATTCCTCGGTTCAAACCCCTTCGCGCCGCCTCACTACCCCGTTTCACTCGTGCGATCAGAACTCCGTTCTCGTCCTCGTATCCTAGACGCTGAGCTAGCTCAGCGGTCAGTTCCTGGACCTTCAGGCCCAGCACCTCTTGTTCTGCTTCTGCGTCATCGCGTGAGCGACCGGCGGCCAGCGCTTCCTCAGTCCGCAGCTCTAGCTCGACTTTAATGCGTTTCTCTTTGCCATCGCGCAACACCAGCAACTCGACTTCGGTCCCTGGTGCCGTGCGTCCAATCCGGTCGCGCAGTTCGGTTGAGTTGCGCATGGGTTGGCCATCAATGGCAAGTACTACATCGCCAACCTTGACACCCGCTTTGTCTGCTGCTCCCCCCGAAGTCACTTCATCGATCACCACGCCATGATTGCGGTCCAGCCCCATAGTCTCAGCCACTAGCGGATCCAAGTTGGCAATATGCACGCCGAGTAAGCCGCGTCGCACCTCTCCGTGCTCAACCAACTGCTCGACCACATCCTTGACCAAGTTGATCGGAATGGCAAAGCCAAGACCTATATTGCCGCCGCTGCGGCTGACGATGGCGGTGTTGATTCCCACGAGCTCGCCGTGCAGGTTGACCAGCGCCCCGCCACTGTTGCCCGGATTGATCGCCGCGTCGGTCTGGATAAAGGAGCCGTACTCGCCAAAGAAGCGTTTCCGTCCTAGCCCACTAACGATGCCGGTAGAAACCGAATGGGAAAATGTCAAAGGGCTTCCTATGGCCATCACCCATTCGCCTTCCCGTAGCTGGTCCGAATCGCCCAGCGCGACCGTCGGCAAATCTTCGGTATCGACCTTAAGCACGGCGATGTCGCTCAGAGAATCGCGGCCGATGATCTCGGCTTCAAAGAAGCGCGAATCCGTCATCTCGACGCGGATATTGTCGGCGTGGCTAATCACGTGATTGTTGGTGATAATGTACTGATCGCCGTTGAAGTTGATGATTACTCCCGCGCCTTGGCCATCGCGTTCGCGTGGCTGGTCAGGCAATTCGAAGAAGTCCCCCCAAGGGGTGCCGCGCAAGGGAGAGCGCCCCTCGACATTGACAGTACCCTCCGTGGTGATTTTTACAACGCCGGGCTTGACCTGAGCTACTACTTCGGCAAAGCCGTCGCTCATCTGGCGCAGAAACTGCAAGTTCTCGCTAGCTTGGGCGTTGCCAGCCACCGCGAGGCTTAAAATGAACAGGGAAATGCAAAACTTCCGCATGGTATTTCCTCTCTGAAAAGGGTGTGAAAATACGGATATTTCTCAATGTCCACAAAAAGAGACGACAATCGCTAAATTTCGGTTCCCGCTTCCAGCGGCTGATGCCGCACGGCCAATTGGCCTTCTTCGAGCACCACCTCAACCTGCGACCCCTCGGGCATGTCGCCGGCCACCAGTAAGCGAGCGATCCGCGTTTCGAGCTCGCGCTGCAAAAACCGCTTGAGCGGCCGAGCGCCATAGACCGGGTCGAAACCTGCGTGGGCAATGTGCCGCCGCGCCGATGCAGCAACCGCTAGCTCGATGCGCTTTGCCGCCAGCCGCTGGCGCAACTCGGCGATCAGCAGCTCGACGATCTCTTCAATCTCCGCCAAGGTCAGCGGCTTGAAGAGCACCACGTCGTCAATCCGATTGAGAAACTCCGGGCGAAAGTACGCCCGCAACTCGCCCATGACCTGCTCGCGCACAGATTCGGCAATATCCCCTTTTGGCGTCAGCCCCTCGACCAAGTGCGGCGAGCCAATGTTGGAAGTCATAATCACCACGACATTCTTAAAATCCACCACCCGGCCCTGCGCGTCGGTGAGCCGCCCGTCGTCCAAAAGCTGCAACAGTGCGTTAAAAACGTCCGGGTGGGCCTTTTCGATCTCGTCGAAGAGCACCACCGAGTAGGGCTTGCGGCGCACGGCCTCGGTTAACTGGCCGCCCTCCTCGTAGCCCACGTATCCAGGAGGAGCACCCAATAGCTTGGACACCGAGTGCTTTTCCATGTACTCGCTCATGTCTAAGCGCACCATGTTCTCCTCGGCGTCGAAAAGGGCTTGCGCCAGAGCCTTGGCCAACTCGGTCTTGCCCACGCCCGTCGGTCCTAAGAACACGAAGGAGCCGATGGGCTTTTGCTCGTCTTTGATGCCAGCGCGCGCCCGCATCACAGCGTCGGCCACCAAGCTCACGGCCTCGTCCTGGCCCACGACCCGCTGGTGCAAGGTCTGGTCGAGGCGCGCCAACTTCTCGCGCTCGCCCTCGGTCAGTCTCTGTAGCGGAATGCCGGTCCAACGCGCGACAATCTCGGCCACCTCCTCTTGGGTGACTTCCTCGCGCAGCAGTCGCGGGCCATCGCTCTCGGTCGCTTGCTGTGCCGCTGCTAACTGCCTCTCCAACTCCGGTAATTTTCCGTGTTTCAGTTCGGCGGCGCGGTTCAAGTCGTATTGTCGCTCGGCCTCTTCGATTTGATGCCGCACCTGCTCGATTTCCTCGCGCAACGCGCGCTCGCCCACGAGGGACGCTCGCTCCTCCTCCCATTGGGCGCGCAGAGCACCGGCCTGCTCCTTGAGGTCGGCCAGCTCCTTGCGCAGGCTTTCGAGGCGTTCCTCGCTGGTTTTGTCCTGCTCCTTTTTCAGGGCGGCTTCCTCAATCTCTAGCTGCATGACCCGGCGCTCCACTTGATCCAACTCGGCCGGCACCGAGTCGATCTCCGTGCGAATGGTAGCGCACGCCTCGTCGATTAGGTCGATGGCCTTGTCTGGCAAGAAGCGGTCCGATATATAGCGGTTGGAGAGCACGGCTGCATCCACCAAGGCATTGTCTTGGATGCGCACGCCGTGGTGGACCTCGAACCGCTCGCGCAAGCCCCGCAGGATCGAGATCGAATCCTCTACTGTGGGGGCGTCTATCAACACCGGCTGGAAGCGCCGCTCTAGCGCGGCGTCTTTCTCGATGTGCCGACGGTGTTCGTCGAGCGTGGTCGCGCCGATGCAGTGCAGTTCGCCACGGGCCAGCATGGGCTTGAGCATATTGCCCGCGTCGGTCGAACCCTCGGTCTTGCCAGCGCCGACGATGGTGTGCAACTCGTCGATAAAGAGCAAGATGCGTCCCTCGCTAGCGCGAATTTCGTCGAGCACAGCCTTGAGCCGCTCCTCAAATTCGCCCCGGTACTTGGCCCCGGCCATCAGCGCGCCCATGTCCAGCGCAAAGATCGTCTGATCCTGCATCCACTCGGGCACATCGCCGCGCACGATGCGCTGCGCCAAGCCTTCGACGATCGCGGTCTTACCCACGCCTGGCTCGCCGATGAGCACTGGGTTGTTCTTGGTCTTGCGCGAGAGGATGCGGATGGTGCGCCGGATCTCTTCGTCGCGCCCGATCACCGGGTCGAGCCGACCAGCGCGCGCCTGCGCCACCAAGTCGAGTCCATAGCGCTCGAGAGCTTCATAGGTGGCTTCGGGCGTCGCGCTCTGCACGCGCTGGGTACCGCGCACTTCGGCCAAAGCCTGCAAAAAGCGGTCTCGCGTGATGCCAGCCTCGCTCAAGGCACGGCCAGCGTCCGTACCTTCGCTTTCCGCTATAAACGCCAAGGCGCAGTGCTCAGCCGAAACGTATTCGTCCTTTAAGCTATCGGCTTCCT
>JAJEEZ010000346.1:0-6390 GCA_022820705.1 Candidatus Latescibacterota bacterium
GGTTTGGTCCAGTACATTGCTCGCATTGACCCGCAGCACCAAGTCCTGCGCTAGGGGCAACTGGTAGGTCAGGTTGAGATCCAGCACTGTGTAGGAATCCACAGCGCCTACGTACACCCCCGAACTCATGGGGAAGGAACCGATATAACGCACTTGACCCCCTAGCGCCAATCCCCACTCGGCAAAATTGTAGTCCATCCCTAGCTTGACCTTGTGCTGGGGCGCGTTCAGGGCTATGTCACCTCTCCCTTCGCAATGGGAAAACTTCAGATTCTCGAAGAAATTGTCATTGACAAAGGAGTAATTCCCCGTGAGCCGCCAGTGATCGACAGGGAAATAGGCCAAGCTCAGATCCAACCCGCGGATGGTCACAGCTTCAAAATTGCGATAGCTCATAATCATCGCGTAGGGATCGGATGCCTGTTCGGGTGAGACCGTGCCATAGGGGATGGCGGCCGCTCCTGCGGTGAGGATGCCGGTCAGTTCGTCCACTGGCGAGCCGTTGTTGTTGCCCTGTACCACCCCCGGCACCTGCGCCGCGTCTAGTGCCGCCAAGGCTCCGGCCAGTTGCGCGTTGTCTGGATCGGATAAGGCCGCGTCGATGCTCTCGCCTAGGGCCGCACCTAGACTCTGCGGATCGAGAAAGACATTGGGGGTCTCCACCGATACGGACCCGACGAAATCCTCGATCCTAGACTGGTACAAATCCGCGGCTACCACCACCTTATCGGCCACTACACCTTTGTAGCCAAGCTCGATGGTCTGAGTAATGGCCGAGTGAATGCGCGGCACATCATAGGCTGTAATGGGGGTGATGCCGTCCGCCTCTACAAAGAAGAAAGACGGTCGATTCGGATCGGGCTCTGCGCCGAGCGGCTCTGTCTCAATGTTCAGTCGGCCCATGACATTGCGCAGGCCGGGCAATTGCTCGGGCACGATGCCGGGCAGGGCCGCGGCCAACTGGCCGGCTGCCGCTTGGGCGTCTTCGGCTCCCATACCTTGGGCCATCAAGGCACCGGTCGCCAGCTCTTGGAAAGCAGGCCCAAACTGCGCCAGCACTGACTGGCGGCCTATTCCCCACATCACATTGGCGAACAGTGGGTCGTCCAAAGGCAGGTACTGGTCGGCTGGCAAACCGGCCATTGGGGCAAAGGGCGAGCGGAATAGGGGTCGGCCCGCCTCATCCCGCCGGAAGGTGAAGCCGTAGCCGTTGCTCCCGTAGTTGCCTTGGGTCCAGACATCGATCGGCTTGAATTCTCCTAGACCGAGCGCCGTAAAGAGGGGCGAGAAATTCGGGCTTAGTCCGAAGGCATCTCTGGTCGTTTGTAGGTCGAGGAACAGATTGTTCGCCGTGGGCGTGCTGAACGCTCGGTTGTAAGTCAGCCGCAGTGTCTGAGTCACCTGCGGCTTGAATACTAGAGCAGCCCGAGGCGATAGTTCGGGATCCGCGAGGTGGTTGTGGTAGTCGTAGCGCAGGGCCAGCACCAAGTCCAGCAGGTCGCTCAGGGCGGTCTCGCTCTGCACGTAGCCGCCGTACTCGTTGAGATCGTCGTCCAACTCGTTACTGCCCATGATGGTGCCGTCGGTATCGGGCCGCGTCAACAGGGCGTCGAAGCCGTAGGTGAAGCGCTGGCGCTGCCCTAGACGGGACGTATGCTGCGCTTGGAACACGTTGAGGGACGACCTATCGACGACGGGATCGCCCGTGCGCAACAAAAAAGTGTCGCCCGCTTCGTTCCAGTTGCGGAAGGCTTGCAAAAACCAGTCGCGGTACAGCAGCCGCAACTGGACGTAGTTGTACTGCCAGTCTATGGTTTGCGACGCGCCCACGCCGGTCCCCCCGATGATGTTCGCCTTGTTGTGTCCCGCCGATAAGATGGCCGTCAAGTCGTCCGCGGCCCGCCAGTCCAGACGCGCTTCGACACTTTGGTTCCTGTTGTTGGGATCGCGCGTTTTGAGGGGCGGTAAATCCGCTCCTGCATCTATCTCCGCCTGCCTCAGTGCTTGGGCTTTCACCTCCTCCGGGTCGGTGTATTCCCACTCCGTTCCCGCATAGTACTGGCCCGAAATTTTGTAACCCAAGCGATCCCCTACCACGCCAGCATGCCGGACCGTGGTATGGCGCAGGTCGCGCTCCCCCATCCCCACGTGCACGTTCGTGCCCTGCGAGGTAAAGGGGGAATGGGTGATGATGTGCATGACCCCATCGGCGCTGTTGGGGCCGTACAGGGCCGATCCCGGCCCTAGTACCACCTCTATGCGCTCTACATCGTCGTTGGTGAGTGGAATGAAATTCAAGGCGTTGACTCGCAGCGAGGGCACGCGGGCGATGCGGTTGTCCGTCAGCGTGAGTAGGGTGCCGGAGAATATATTGTTGAAGCCGCGCACCACCACGTTGGCGTTGGCCAACCCCCTCTTGGCAATGTCCACTGCCGGCAGATTCTTGACGTGGTCGGAGAGACTCAACGCTGGATTGTTGCGGATTTCGCTACCCTCGACTACGGATACCGAGGCTGGGGCGTCGAGAATTTTCTCCTGTCGGCGGGAGGCGGATACCACGCTTTGCGCGAGAAAAATGACCTGCTTTCCCAAGACCGCATCCAGCCGGGTGGTCTGGCCGGCCCGCACCTGCACATTTTCTCGTAAATCGAGCTTGTAGCCGACAAACGAGATTTCGACTTGGTAGTTTCCCGCTGGAACGGCGATGCGGAACTGCCCCTCTACGTCCGCGGTAGTCCCAGCTTTGTAGTCCTCCGCTGGCAAGCGCACGGCGATATTGGCCCCGGGCAAGGACTCTCCCGCTTCCTCTGTAACCGTCCCCTCGATAAAGCCATCCGACTGGGCCCAAGCGACTCCACAGCCCAAGATCGCCAATAGGCACATCAGCTTGGCCATTTTGCTCATTGCAGCTTCTCTCCCACAGATGCCCAAGGCCTCAAGCCCTGAAAGCGCGGTTTGCTAGAACAAAAAATTTCTAGATCGCCTTGGGATTTCTATTATATAACAAGGGTTTCTACATAACAATTGGATAACAATGCTACGATAGGTTGAAAAAATAAATTAACTCCATGGAATATCGCCTGAAACAGAGTGAGAGCGTATCCGAAGGGGTGCGGCGGATGGCTGCCGAACAGCTCTACAGGGCCCTTGAGTACCTCGGCTGCCAGGACGGGGAACGAGACAAGCACATTCACGAGGCCCGCAAGGCCACCAAGCGTCTGCGGGCCTTGGTGCGCTTGGTCCGCCGCGACTTGGGAGACGAGGGGTACGTTCTGGAAAACCAGTGCTATCGGGCCGTCGGTCAGCGGCTTTCGGGGCTGCGCGATGCCACAGTGCTGGTCGAGACCTTGGACCGCTTGGTGGAATCCTTGGGCGAAGATGTCCCGAAGAGTCGGTTTGCCCGGGTGCGGGTGTGGTTGGTGGAGCGCCGCGATCGGGCCTATGGCCAAGTGGATAGCAGCAATCGGGTTGTTCAGGAAGTAATCGCCGCGCTTGCGCAGGCTCGCGAGCGCTTGGAACATTGGAATTTGCAGCGCCGGGGTTGGGGAGGGATTCGGGTGGGGGTGCAGCGGATATACGCGCGGGGCCGGCGCGATTTTGCCGCAGCCTACGCGCTGCCCAGCGACGAGGCATTCCACGACTGGCGCAAGCAGGTGAAGTACCTGTGGTACCACGCCCAGATACTGGAGAATATCTGGCCGTCGGTCATGCAAGCCTGGGCTGAGGAACTGGACCAGCTAGGGGAGTTGCTGGGCCAGGACCACGACTTGGCGGTATTGCGCACTACGGTTCTGACTGAGTTTCCTAAGGCTGGAGCCACGGCCACACTGCGGGCTTTGGAAGGGCGGATTGGCGAGGTGCGATCTCGGATGCAGGCTCGGGCGCGTCCACTAGCGGAGCGCATCTACTTGGAGCGGCCGCGGGAGTTCTCCCGACGCTTGGGGGGCTACTGGCGGGTGTGGCAGGCGGAGCAATTCGTCGGGCAGGAGTTGAAAAACTCGACGCGTCGCCTGCGGACAGCGCGGGTGCGTCTGAAAGGATAAACACTACAAGCCATTCGGCGAAAAAGGAGATATAACATGATCCATACTACCATGTGGACCTATCCTTGGGATGCAATCGACGAGGGGGTGGATCGCGTCATCGGCTTTCTCAAGGAAGAGGTAGGGCTGGATGCGATCAGCCTGTCCACGGTCTATCACACCTACGATCAGCTGCGCACCCATATACCCGGCAAAAAGCTCTTTTCCGGGTACGAGGACGCCATCTACTTCCAGCCCCAGAGCGAGCTGTACCAGGGCACCAAGATCAAGCCGCATGTACACCCTACGGCTAGGGACCAAGATCCGGTGCGGATTATCGCCGAGGCTTGCCACGCACGCGGTTTGGAACTGATTTCGTGGACTGTGCCCCTGCACAACCACTACATGGCGAGGCAGCAACTAGACTGCGCTCTGCTCGGCGTGTTCGGGGATCGCTATCCGGGTTGCCTGTGCCCAGCCAATCCCGAGGTGCGGGAGTACGTACTAGGCTTGAGCTTAGATTTGGCCACCAATTGCGGGGTGCAGATGATCGAGTACGAATCCCTCCACTACATGAGCTTTGGCATGTTCCGCAACCACGCCAAGGTGGGGGTTGAACTCGGAGCGGTGGGCTCGCTGTTGATGTCGCTGTGCTTTTGCGAGGGGTGTATGCAGCGGGCCGTGGACAGGGGTATGGATGTGGGGGAGTTGAAGGGCAAGGTGGAAAAATGGCTCTTGGACATCTTTGAGGAGGGCCCCCCGGAGCGCAGCGTGGAAGAGTTTGTCGCCGACGAGCCTTTGGTGAACGAATACCTAAAGATGCGCGCGGATGTAGTGACGTCGCTGGCTGCGGAGGTGAAAGAGGCCGTAAAAATGCCCGTTTCTTTTTTGTACATGGGCAATTATCACAACAACGGCATCGATCGCAAACCCATCGAACAGATCGTCGATTGGGTCAATGTCCTGTGCTATAGCGGCTCGCCGGACGAGGCCAGCCAAAGGGCGCAGGAGACCCTAGCCGGCATGGACGATCCATCCATGCTGATCTGTGGCCTGAACGGCCACAATCCCATAGACAGCGCCGAACAGATGCGAGAGATCATCGCGGCGGTTTACGAAGCGGGGGCGCGCCGATTCTCGTATTACAACTACGGTATGATTTCCCGGCGCAATCTCAGGTGGATTGCCGAGGCCATTGCCGCGGTGCGTGTGCTCGACGCAGGAGATTGCTAAGGGTTCCAGCGTCACTCCGGCAACGCCAGCGCCACTAGCTGCGGCCCCCCGTCGTCGTCATTGATTTGAAATACGATATACTGGTGTCCGTTGGCCATATAGCTGATGGGACTGCCGTTGGGCTGGCCGGGAAATTCTAGCTCGGCTAGCACTGCGCCTGTATCTAGGTCAAAGGCGCGCAGATAGGGTGCTTGTTCGACAAAGTCGTCGTCACGGAGGTCGCCGCCCCACCAGTCGGGCTGCTGCGAGACCACCACCAGTACGGTCTCGGTGGCGAGTATAAAGTTGTAGTGGAACCAGCCCATAGCGGGCAGGTCGAGGTCGCGCAGGGCCTTGTGGTTGACCGGGCCTTTGCCTACCGGACTCATCCAGATGTGCTCGCCGGTGTCCAAGTCGATGGCAGTGATCCGTCCATAGGGAGGCTTGGTCAACGGTAGGCCATTGACGTATTCGGTACTCCTCTTGAAGGATGCGTAGGCCGAAAAGGCGCGCGGGCTCTTCACCCTTTCCAGCCACACGATATCGGGATCGGTACGCGAAGGAACGTAGAGCACGTTCTTTTGGGGCACTAGCGCCGCGCCGCTCCAATCCGAGCCGCCCAAGCCTCCAGGCAATACCAGCGTGCCCTTTTCGCTGGGTGGGGTAAACAGCGGGCCATGATCGTATCTTTGTAGGATCGCCAGCGCCTTTTCTCGCAGCTCGGGCGTAAAGTTGATCAGGTCGTCTTCCTGTAGCCCCTGGCGGTCGTAGGGCGCAGGCTTGCTAGGAAAAGGCTGGGTCGGCCAGCTTTGCTCGCCTGGGGTTTTCGACTGGGGCACCGCGCGCTCGTCGATCGGCCAGACCGGCTCGCCGGTCGTGCGGTCGAGCACATAGCAAAAAGCCTGTTTGCTCACTAGGGCTAGGGCTTTGATCGCTTTGCCTTGTACCTCGATATCGGCCAAGACCGGCGGTGCTGGCGGGTCGTAGTTCCACAGGCCGTGGTGGATGAGTTGGTAGTGCCAGACGCGCTCGCCGGTTGCCGCTTTGAGGCAGACCAGCGTCTGGCTGAAGAGATTGGCACCGGGGCGCTCGCCGCCGTAGTGGTTGTGGGTGGTGCTGCTGACGGGTAGGTACACGTAGCCTAACTCGTCGTCGG
>JAJEEZ010000177.1:0-2641 GCA_022820705.1 Candidatus Latescibacterota bacterium
CACCGGAGGTTTCCCCCAGATACGTCAGGGTTTCGCGACGGCGGGCCGTGTGGTTGACGATGCGATAGTTGCGGGCGATGTCGGCCCCGACGAGTTCTACCAATTCCTCGCCTTCGTTGGGCCGGTGCAGGCCGGTGCCGACCAACAGAGTAATGTCCTCGCGAGCGATGCCTTCTTCTTCGAGAATCCGCAGCATCGGCGGCAAAATGACGGCGTTGGGGACCGGGCGGGTAATATCGGCAATAACTATGCAGACGTTTTTGCGCCCTCGCGCCAGCCGCCTCAAGGATGGAGTCCCTATCGGGCGGGACAGCGCGTGCTCAATCCGCTCCTCGATCCGGTCGAGTCCCTCACTCGGAGCCATCTGCAATACCGCGGCCGAGTCGGGCACTTCGATTTCGAGGCCGTCGCGGCCATAATCGAGCTTTACTTTCATTACATTTACCTAGGCCAATTTGTCCTTGAGATACGCGCGAAACGCCGCGCCGAACTCTCGGTCCGCCAAGGCGAAATCCGTGAAGGCTCGATAGTACGTGAGCGGCGTTCCTATGTCGTAGCGCGTCTCGTCGCTCGCAAGGCGTATGCAGCGAACCTCAGCCCCGCGCTTGATCAGGACGCGGATGGCATCGGTCAACCACAACTCGCCGCCAACCCCAGGCTCAATCTCGTCAATGGAGGCGAAAATATCCGGTGAAAAAATATAGCGGGCCGCAACCGCAAGACAACTCGGCGCGGCTTCCACCGCTGGCTTTTCAACGATGTCGGCGATGGCAAAGTCGTCGTCGGCCTCTCCTTGTGGTGTGACGACCCCGTACTTGTAGGTCTCTTCGCGCGGCACTTCCCATACGGCAATAGTGGCGGCCGCACCCCGCTGAACATGCGACTGCATCATCCGGCCGATCACGCCTGGCACCCGCGGTGAGGTGACGATCGTGTCGCCGAATCCCACCACGAACGACTCGTCGCCGACGAATTCCCGCGCCTGACGCACAGCATCGGCATTGCCGGAAGGACGCCGCTGCCGCACGTAGTAGAATTCAATGCCCTCGGCCGCGTAGTCCACTTCGCCGATCTCGCTATCGCCCAAGCGCGCCGCAAGCTCTGGATCGTCGTCGAAGTGATCCTCAATCGAGCGCTTTTTGCGTCCCGTTACAAAGAGGAACTTGTCTAATCCTTGCTCTATCATCTCCTCGACCACGTACTGCACGACTGGCTTGCAACCAACGGGCAGCATCTCCTTGGGTTGGGACTTGGTCGCCGGCAGCAGGCGAGTACCCAAACCTGCTACGGGGAATACGGCTTTGCGAATCAGCACGTTTTCTTTTTATTTTAAGTTTAAGAGAATCAATGACATAACTAAAAATAGCACCTAGTGAAAATAGAAAGCTATAGGTGCTAAATCAAGCCCGACCTGTCCGCTCGTGCGCCGCCAACCCCATGTTCGACTTGGCCCCAACTCGCCTGCGCGCCCTCGTGGAAGCATTTCCCGTGCTACGCATCGGCGTAGTCGGCGACTTCTTTCTCGACTCCTACCGCGAATGCGACCCGGCCCTCGACGAAAAGTCGTTGGAGACCGGCAAGACCTGTTATCAGGTGATCGGCTACCGCCGCCAACCTGGAGCTGCCGGCAATGTTGCCGCCAACTTGCGCGCCCTCGGCGTAGGAGCAGTCGAGGCCGTAGGTTATTGCGGCGACGATGGCGAAGGCTATGAGTTGCGGCGGGCCATGCGTCAGCTATGCCTAGATTTGACTGGCTTTTTCACTGCTCCGGGTCGCCTGACTCCGACCTATGACAAACCCTGTTACGTCGATAGCAGCCAGCGTGGCCGATCCGTAATCGAGGAACTGGAGCGGCTCGATACCAAAAATCGCCGTCCGACCCCTGCCAGCCTCCAGCACGACCTCATCGCCTACGTCCGCCAGCGCCTGAATCAGTGGGATGGGCTCGTACTCATCGACCAAGTCGCCGAAGCCAATTGCGGCGTCCTCACCACGCGCGTGCGCCGCGCCATTGCCGCCGCGCTCGGCTCCCAACCCAAGCTCGTGGTCCTCGCCGATTCGCGCACCCGTATTGGGCTCTTTACGCGCGCCATCCTCAAACCCAACCAACGCGAGGCTTGGGCCGCGCTTGGCGGTCAAGGGAGTTTGTCGCTCAAGGCCGCGCGCCACCACGCCCGCGTACTCAGCAACCATACTAGTCGCCCGGTATTTCTAACGCTTGGCAATAGGGGGATACTCGTAGCCGACGGCAGCACGGTCGAGCACGTGCCAGCCGTGTGCCTCACCGCACCCGTTGACCCAGTAGGCACCGGAGATACTTGTGCGGCTGTCCTCAGCGCGGTCTTGGCGGCAGGTGCCGAACTGACGGAAGCGGCGGCAATAGCCTGCTTGGCCGCATCAATTACCGCTCAGCAGATTGGCACGACCGGCACAGCCTCGCCAACCGAGTTAAGCCGCCGCTTGCACCAGTTGCGGCGTAGCTAGGATGCGTAGGTCTGTTCGACGACCGTGCGATACCGCTCGATGATCGCCTTAGGCACTATCTTCTTCAGCCCCTTGGTCAGGGTCCCGGCGTCCTCGCTCAGCGGCTCGGGCAAGAGCGCGACGCGCTGCGGCCGCTGATAGCTCGGCAGGCCGGCGG
>JAJEEZ010000263.1:0-3947 GCA_022820705.1 Candidatus Latescibacterota bacterium
CTTTGGCTTCCCAACCTAAATTGCCGTACTTGTCGGGCCGCAAAAGCTGGATGCGCCCTTCAGCGCGGCGGATGCGGGTGCTGCGCCGCGAGTAGCGGCGGGCTAGCTCGCCAAGGTCGCCGCCGCGTTCGATAGCGGCCAGCAGTGAGTCCGCCTGTGCGCGGGTATCGACGAGGATTTCGAGGATCGAGATCCGCTCCTCGCGCACGTAGAGGTCCTTGTGTGCCTCGTAGTACTCGCGAATTTCGTCTTTGGACGGTTTGAGCGTTTCAAGCACTCTGACTTGGCGGATGCGCTCGATAAGCGCTTGGCGGTGCGTGGCTTCAATGCCTTGGGCGACGCGCTCGGCCTCGTGGATGCCTATTTCGCGGGCGTGACGGGGCAGCAGGACTTTGAGCGCATAGAGGCGACGGGCGAAGCGGCGCAAGTCGTCTAATTCGCGGATCTCGGCCGGGTTGCGTTCGCTGGTCATAGCCGCCATGAAGTTGTCGAGCGTCCACGGCTCGCCGTCGAGTTCGAGCAGTACTAGCTGGGTCTCCCCCTTTTTGAACGTGGGCATTTCTTCGCCAGCTTCGCTGAGCCGGGCCAAGAGCAACTCTAAGGTCTCGCGCCGTTCTGTGATGTCGGCGCGGTTGGCCAGTCCTTCGAGGAATTCAAAGGTGGCGATGGCGTGCTTCTGCTCCTGCATAGCCTTGATGACGGCGGGGGCCATGTCCTCGAAGGGCACTTCGCGCTCGTCGGTGACGACAAAGACCGAGAAGCCGTCTGGCTCCTGCACAGGACCGATGATCTCGCCGGATTTGGCTCTGAATATCTGGCGGCGCAGAACGTAGTTTTTGAAATCGAGGCGGCTCTTCCAGCCGAGGTCGCCGCCTTGCTGGGCGGTGCTGCCGTCGTCGGAGAGTTCGCTCGCCACCACGGCAAAGCTGTCGGGACCGCGCAGCCGGGCGAGCACGCGGTCAATGGCGGCTGGCCCGCTGGCGAGGATGCGGCTCAAGCGGCGCTGCTGGCCGATGCGGTGCTGCTCAAAGTACTGGCGAGCCTCATCGCGGCTTATGTCCTCGGCGACAGCGACCACGCCGCGGCGGTACATTTCGTCGAGGATGAGTTCCTGTTGTCGTTGCGCGACCTTGCTTTTGACTTGGAAGTCGTTTTCCAAGCCGTCTTGGCGAGCGGCCAACAGCAAGACCTCAATGTCGATGAGCCGCTCAAGGGCTTGGCGCTGAAGGTCGCTTGGGGCGTTTTTGGGAAAGAGCCGGGCGGCGGCGCGCTCGACGCGGTCGCGCTCGATGGTGACGTCACCGACGCGGGCGAGTACGTCTGGGCTGGGCGGGGGTTCGGGAGAGGTACAGGCGAGGAGTAGAATAGTGAACGACGAGAGAAAACGATGCAACAAGAAGGCCTCCTAGTGGAAATTATTATTTATCCTAATAAATATATAGTGCGGTGTAAATTTGCGAAGTGCTAGTTATGTTATTGTGGGCAGGAGGTAATTCTGCATCAATCAAAATGATCCCACGCAGACTTTCAACGTACATCGTCGCCTTAGTATGCGGCTGTGCTGTGAGCGATCCACCGTCCGCGCCCGTCGTGCGCTTTGTCGATGCGACCGCGGAAGCAGGAATCGATTTTGTGCATACCAGCGGCCGCTCTGGGCGCAAATACGGGGTGGAGACGATTGGTTCTGGAGCGGCGTTTTTCGATTACAACCGCGACGGGTGGATGGATTTGTACGTGGTCAATGGGGCGGATTTGCCTGGGTATGTCTCGGCGGTGCCGCCGCAAAACGCGCTGTATCGCAACGACCGCGGGTACTTTGCCGAGGTCGGCGAAAACCTCGGGGTGGCGGACGCGGGCTATGGTATGGGCGCGTCGGTCGGGGACTACGACAACGATGGGGATGCCGACCTCTTCGTCGCCAACTTTGGCCGCAACCGGCTCTATCGCAACGAAGGATCGGCGCAGGCGTGGGTCTTTGCGGATGTGACGGATGCGGTCGGGATTGGGGCGGACGAGCGATGGTCAACTGGCTCGTCGTTTGCCGATTACGACCTCGACGGCGACTTAGATCTGTACGTGGCGAATTACTTGCGCTACGAATTTGAGCGCGGCGAGCTGAGTGAGGGGGGAACGCTGCGCTGGCCGCGGCGGCACTTGGCTCCTACCGAATACCCTGGGGAGCGGAACGCGCTCTGGCGCAACGACGGTGGTCGCTTTGTGGATGTGACAGACGCGGTTGGGCTGCTCACGGACGAAGGCCGCGAGTTAGGCGCGGTGTTTTTCGACTACGACCTCGACGGCGATCCCGATTTGTTTCAAGGCAACGATGCCACGCCGAATTTTCTCTGGCGCAACGACGGCGGCCGCTTTGCCGAAGTGGGGCTGGTGGCTGGCGTGGCGTACAACATCGGCGGCAAGCCCGAAGGAACGATGGGCGTGGATGTGGCCGACGGCGACGGCGATGGTCGCTTCGACTTGGTGATGACCAATTTCCAGTGGGAGAGTAACACCCTGTACCACAATGCGGGTGGCGGGATGTTTGCCGACGAATCGCTGGCCGCAGGTATAGCGGCCAACAGCTTGGATAAGCTGGCCTTTGGCATCAACTTCCTCGACGCCGACAACGACGGCGATCCCGATCTCTACGTGGCCAATGGCCACATCGACGAAGACATCAATCGGTTTGACCCACAGGCCGCGTACGGCCAAAGCGATCAGTTGTACCTCAACGATGGCCGTGGTCGCTTTGCCGATGTGAGTATGGCTGCTGGCGTGACCGCGCCGACGCGGGATTTGGTCGGGCGCGGCTCGGCCGTGGCCGATTACGACAACGACGGCGACCTAGATATTTTCTTAGTCAATACCGGTCAGCGCGCGCTGCTTTGGCGCAACGATACCCAAGCGGGGCATTACTTGGCGCTGGCACTAGAGGGGCGGACGAGCAACCGCGATGGGTACGGTGCTCGCGTGGTGGTGCATGTGGACGGTCGGACGCTGGTGGCGGAAAAGCGCAGCGCGGCGAGCTATTTGTCGCAAAACGACGCGCGGATGTTCTTTGGGCTGGGGTCGAGTGAGGAGGCCGAGCGGGTGGATATCGCATGGCCGTCGGGCATTCGCCAAGTTTTAACGGATGTGCGCGCTGGGCAAGTGCTGCGGGTCGTCGAACCGGATGCGGGAGCGCCACAAGAGGAGACTGATGCAATTATCGCGCAGGCCGTGCCCGAAGGCGGTGATGCCGAGGATCTGGAGCGATTTTGGCGGGAAGCGCCCCTAGTCCTGCCGGAAAAGACGCGCGCACCTCTGCCGCCCGCAACCCCGTTGTCCGAGTTGCGCGCTGCGGCCCGCATCCAGCCGGAAGTAGCCGACGTTCACATTGAGCTAGCCGCAGCGCTTGTGCGCGAGCGCGCGTACAACGAGGCGGAGGTGGCTTATCGCCGCGCGTTGCAACTCGACGCGGGCGCAGCCCAATCCTACGTGGGCTTGGGGAAGCTCTACGCCGACCGAGGGGCGCTGGGACAGGCGGTCGCCGCGCTGAGACAAGCGATAGCACTCGACAGTACCCTAGCTGAGCCGCATTACGTGCTGGGCAACATCCACCTGAGTCAAGAGCGTTTGGCCGCGGCCGTGCCGCTCTACGAGCGCGCCATCGCACTGTCGCCGCGCTATCTTCAAGCCTATTTCAACTTGGCCGGCTTGCACGCGCGGCAGACTGATTACGGCCCGGCCATAGACGTTTTGCGCCGAGGTCTTGCGGCCCTGCCCGGGGAAGTGGAACTCATGCTGCAATTGGCGCGGATCCATTTTGCCCAGGCGCAATACGAAGCTGCGCTAGCGCAGCTCGCCAGTGTGGTACAAGCGCAGCCCACGCGCGCTGAAGCACATGAGTTGACGGCCCAGATCTGGATGGCGCGCGAGGATGTGGATGCTGCCCGTGCCGCTTTGCAACA
>JAJEEZ010000556.1:0-5101 GCA_022820705.1 Candidatus Latescibacterota bacterium
GTTCACCTTGATCTCAGCGGCAAAAACGGCAAGACAAAACGAACCTGAGGAGGTTTTCGAGGGGTTGAAGCCCTCGTCGGGTGAGAACTGATAGTGGATCACCTTCCCAAGAGCGAAGTCCTGATCCTTGCGCTTCAGGACTACGGCTGGAGGACCAGACAAGCTCTCAATGCTCGCCGGCATGAACGACAGAGACATGAACGCGGTGTTGGGGCCGATTGAGAGTTCGAAGTTTGGTAAGCCGCTGATGATCTTTGGATGGATCAGTTGTATGGCGAACTCCTCTAGGACAGAGTTATCCAACTTGAGCTGCCCCTTCTGACGTCTAATGAAGGGAGAACCTCTATCTGCGATCAGGTCCACCTCAAGGAAATCCTTGTACTCGTTGAGGAGCGACACCATCTGCCCAACACGCTCTCGACCAGTAGTAGTCAGGGAACTCGTCGCCGCAATCCATTCATTATATGCAGTCATGGCCTCTCGTAAGAGATCGGAGTCATCACTGCACTTGGGATTGCGCAGTGCAGCATTGAGCTTATCCCTATGCGGGTATCGTAAGTTCAATAGGATTCTCCATTGTGGTGTACCAATCCGAGCATGGGAGGCTTAAAACATCCTGTATAGCCGACTCTAGGTCGCGATTGACCTTATCAGAGGCCGTCTTTCTGGCATACTTCAGGTGCTTACTTGCGACTCTCCGCACCTTTTCTTCGGGAAATAGTTGTGGCGACACATCATCTCGTTTCGTGACGAGAATGTCTTCATGGATCTTAAGACCGAATCTGTTTATGAAGTGACGCTCATAATGCCCAAGACGGGTGAAGCATGGATGCAATTGGAGGAGGTCCCGGATTATCCTGCCATTGTAGAACGGCACTCCTCTGACGTTCGATTCTCTTCCGACAATCAGTACGAGGATGCCCTCTTGCCGGATAGCCATAGACATAGCGTTCAGAAACTGACTCATGTCGAGGCAATACTGAATTACGGTTCGAAACCTGTTCCCTCTATTCCTGCGATTCGACCCAATTTCGCTCCGTGCGACACGCAACAGATCCCAACCCAAGAGTTCAACTATCGCTCGGTGATTCTGGTGGTAGTTGAAAACATTGATGTAGGGCGGACTAGTGATAACCAACCCCGCCTTTCTGTCGAGAGCCTGATGCATGGCTCGCGCGTCTCCAAGTTGTGCATCAACAGGACTTGTAGTATACGGCAGTTCGCCTGCAAAGGTGGCTATGTAGTCGTACGACCGCCAAACAGCCTGCCCTAAGTCATTGATTCGACTAGACTCTGCCTTGAACAGAACGTTAGCCGCAAGACAAAGGACCATGGAATCGTATGATGTAGCTGCGAGTAGCTCCTTGGCAAGCGCAAGCAGATTGGAGTACTTCTCTCGATGTTTGTCTGCCTGGCTCATCAGCGGCAGATCATCGTACCTGCCCACGAGTCCGCTGAGGGATTCTCTGAGCTGCTCTATAATAGCCTCTCTCTCCGAGCGTTCGAAGTTCACCAAGTGGAAAAACTTCGACATGAGATACGCCGCAGGGTTCAACTCATTACCAAAGCATGGCATGTCATGGGACGCGGACTCGAACAGCACTGTCCCACTCCCTGAGAACGGGTCAACGACCAGATCCCCGGGGTCTGAAAAGGATTCAAGCAGGTAGTCGACCAACTGTGGTGTGAACTGCCCCCTCCAAGCGAGAGGATTAGCTCTATACTTTGAGATTACGTTTAGGCGACTCTGATCTAGTCGCTTCAGTGTCTCGGCCATTGTTCTCCTTGGAACTGCCAAAATGCAGTATTTGTCCTTCTATCCCGAGGATAACCTATTTGATCGGCTTCTCGATTTTATCAGACTACCTGCGGCTGATAGCGCTCGACCTTAATCTGTCCTTCGCCCCTGCGTGCTTGCGCCAGATTGTACGAGGTCTGCCGACGCAGCCAGAATTCGGCGTTGGACCAGCCCGCCTTCTCCAGCCGAATGGCCATCTCCGGCGAAATGCCCGCATGTCCATTTAATACGCGCGAAAGTGTGTGCCGGGCCACGCCCAGCACCTTCGCCGCCTCAGTGACGTTCAGACCAAGTGGATCTAGGCAATTTTCCTTGATGCTATAACCAGGATGCGGGGGATTCTTCATAGCCATGATTCATGCCTCCTGCTAGTGATAATCGACCAAGTCGACGTCGTACGCATCACCCTCCTCAAAGCGGAAGATGACCCGCGTAGAAGTTTCCCTAAGCCGATCATTGAGATCGAAAAAATACTTTTCGTCTTCGTTCCTCTAACGTTCCTCTTTCCATAAAGGGCCATCGGCCGTAGCCTGCCACAGTTTCTCAAAGTGCTCGGGATCTTTTTCTGCGTCCCAGAATTCGGTAGTGAGCGGGTTGGCGTACGAAGGTGGCCGCCCGGGAACGCCTTGGCGATGCAAGCGGTCGTGGAAGCGCAGATTGTCGGTAGAGCCGCTCGGCTCGGGGTCGTGGCGCACATACGCGGTGAGGCCACCGGCGGAGCGGATGCGGATCAAGAAGCGGCCTCTATCGACCGGGGCCGCGCTGGCCAATTTTTCCAATTGTGCGCGATCGAGTTCGATCCCTAGGCCCGGTCCTTGAGGTACGGCGACGCTGCCGTCGATTACGGGCATGGGGTCTTTGACCACGTCCTCTTGCCACAGGTGGCAGCAATTGACGTGGTCGATGGTGGCCATTTTGAATACCGCGACTTCGTGGGCCAAGAAGGCTTGGTTGATGGTGCCGCCGGTCTGTTGGTACATGAGGGGCATGTTGAGCCGCTCGGCAATGGCGGCTTGTTTGATGGCACTGCCGATGGGAGCGTGCCCGGCCATGGTTCCATCGACGTAGCGCTTGGTCATGGCTTCGGGCGGGACGTGGTGGCCGATGATCGGCAGCGGGCACTGCTCGCGCAACATGCGGTAGGCATCTTCGTCCGTGCCTTGGACTACGTCTTCAAAGCGGCCAGCGACGCGGAATTTGACCAGCTCGGCGAGAATGGTGCGCATGGTGTAGTAGTTGCTGTTGGCGTTGAAGTCGTAGTGGACCTTGAAATAGGGCGGGGCTGCTTCCTGCATGGCCTCGGTTTGGGCGATGACGTCCTGCATTTCATCGACGTGGTACTTGATCCAGTGATAGCCGCGAGCGGCCGCTTGGCGCACTTCTTCGGCCATGGCGTCTGGGGCTTGGGCCACGGTCCAGGCGGCGACTGGAATCCACGAGCGGACCTTGGGGCCGATCAGCTTCCACGCGGGAATGCCGAGGTGCTTGCCCATTAGGTCGTAGCAAGCCATGTTCATGGCGAGGTCCTGCTCGGCGTTGATCCAATCAAAGGGCGAGGTGCCGATGTATTTGGCGCGCAAGGCGTCGCCGTCGGGCGCGTCGCCGATGTTCTCGCCGAGGCCCTCTAGGCCGTTGTCCGTGTGGACGACGAGGATGGCGCGGCGTTGGATGCGTGCGCCGTGGTAGCGGGCCAGCGACAGGGCGTTGAAGTCGCAATAGGGCGGGCAGATGGCGTGGACTTCGATGTCGGTGATGTGCATGGGAGGGGCCGGGGAAAGGGTGGGGTGCGTTCGCGAGTGGGTCTAGTATAGCAGTACGCAATTGCTTGGGCAACCGAGAAAAGGAAGGTCTGATGGACGCTGAGATAAAGGAAAAAGTGGATCAATTGCGCCGCGAGGGTTGGTGCGTGTTGGAGCGGATTATTCCGGAGGACGCCATAGACCGGGTGCGGGCGCACGTGCAAGAAGCGCACGCAAAGGCGCGGCAGGACTACGAGGCTATGAGCGGGCACATCGGGCGGCAGACTGGCCCCAACGGCGAACCGGGGATTTGCCTGATCGCGTATTTGCCGGAGTTTGCGCCGTACCTGGGCGATGAGCGTTTGTTGGGGGTGGCGCAGGCGATTTTTGGCGGGCACGTGCGGATCGCGCAGACCGAGTTTAAGACGCAAGTGCCCAACCGCGAGGACTTGGACTGGCGCGGCTTTCACTCGGATTGGCCTCACGACTTGACCGACAGGGACCTCGCTGGCCGGGTGGCGCAGCCCTTCCCAAACGTGACCATGCAGCTATCGGTGCTGTGGATGCTGTCGCCGTTTGGCCCGGAGACGGGTGGGACGTGGGTGGTGCCGCGCAGTCACCGCGACCCGCTCAACCCGCGGATGCACCAGACGCCTGAAGGGCTGGAAGAGCGGATTGACCAGTTCAAGCCGATTCGCGGGGAGATCCAGGTCGTCGGCCCGGAGGGTAGTGCGCTGGTGATGGACAGCCGGATCTGGCATTCGACCGCGGCGAACCCCAGCCCGGAGCCAAGGGTGGCGATCATCACGCGCTATTGTCCGTGGTGGTTGAGCGTGGAATTTGGCGGGCGCAACAATGCGATTGTGCCGAGGGAGACCTACGAGGCCCTGCCGGAGGCGGTCAAGCCGCTCTATCAGCATCGGGCCGAGGGGGAGGAGAATCCGTTTCGGGCCTAAGCCGATATATCGAGCAGGGCCTCTTCGTCGGCGAGGGCGTAGCCCTGTTCCAGCAGGTCGGCGAGAGTCGTGCGCGATAAAATTTGATCCACGGCCTGCTGCACTTGTCCCCACAGCGCGCGCACTGAACACGCGGTGAGCGAGTGCGTGCAGCAATCCGCGCTGCCGGCGAAGTGATCGCAGAAGCTGTCGTCGAAGAGGCGACCGCCTAGCGTGGCGAGCGCGTCGGCCACGGCGATTTGGTGGGGAGGCTTGGCGAGGGCGTAGCCGCCTTGCTGGCCGCGGGCGCTTGCGACAAAGCCGCCCTGCCGGAGAATGCGCAAGAGCTTGGCGACATTGTGATGGGTGATCCCCTCGGCTTGGCTGATTTCCGGGATGGTCAGGCTGCCGGGGGCCTGGCGGGCCAGTTGCAAGAGGCAGCGCAAGCCGTATTCTTCGCTCGAGTTGAGTTTCATAACAATCTCTCCACTGAACAGAGGTCAGTAGGATCGGGCAAGGACTGGCTACCGGCCACTGACCACCAACCACTGCTTCTCTACATCATACCTAGTTCGAGTTTGGCCCCTTCGGGCATCATGTCGATCGTCCAGGGTGGATCCCACACGACC
>JAJEEZ010000281.1:0-3735 GCA_022820705.1 Candidatus Latescibacterota bacterium
ACGCGCTCGCCGACAAAATCAGCGCTAAACCAGCGACCAGCATCGAACTGGTGCACTTCCTCACCCAAAAGGTCCGCGACCAATCCAGTGCCATTAGTCGTCCGGTCAAGCGCTGCGTCGTGCAAGACCACGATCTGGCCATCGCGGGTGGCGTGGACGTCGATTTCGAGCATATCGACGCCGATCTGGAGCGCCTTTTCGCAAGCGGCTAATGTGTTTTCGGGTGCCAGCCCCGGACCGGACGCGCCGCGGTGGGCAATGCGCAGAGGCGTGATCATCTCAAGCGCCGAATTTGTCGAGCCGACGCGCGTGGGCCAACGCTTGGGCCATCAAGCTAGTTGACGGCGCGATTCCGAGACAGCCAGCGCTGCAACCGCGCTCGGAAAATTCATCCGCAGCGTCGGCCAACGCCCACTGGCTAGCGATGACCGTGGGCACGGGGTGCCAACTGTGGCTGCGCATAATCGAGGGCGTCGAGTGGTCGCCAGTGACGATGAGTACCTCGGGTTGCAGCGCGAGCAACCTCGGAATGTAAGCATCCAACTCCTCTAACAGCCGCACCTTCAAGTCGAAATCGCCGTCTTCGCCCGCGCTGTCGGTCTTCTTTACGTGGACGTAGAAAAAGTCGTAGTCCGCATAGCGGCTTTCGAGCAAGGAGAACTCGGATTCGAGGTCCCAGCCGACCGCTTCCACATCCATGCCCACGGCTCCGGCCACCCCGCGATACATGGGATACCCAGCAATGCCCAGCGCCTTCAGCCCGTACGCCTCGTCCATCGACACCAACTCTGGATAGCGACCAAATCCCCGCAGCAGCACCATGTTGGCCGGGTGTTCGTCAGCGAGCAAGGTAGCAGCTTGCTCTAAAAAGGCATTGGCCACTTCAACCGTGCGCTCGGCACCCGGCGCTAGGGCTGTCAGAGACTTGGGCGGCACGCCCGTCACCTGTGGATCCGAATCCGAGACTTGGTCGCCCAAACCTGCGCCGCGAAACACCACGCCAGCGCGATACTCCATCTCAGCGGCGACCTGTAACTCCACTCCAGACACCGTGATCGCTCCCAACACTTCGCAAAGCTGGCGTCCTTTTTCTGTGGGAATGCGACCGGCGCGGCGATCGCACACCCTACCCTCAGCATCCACGGTGCAAAAATTGAGGCGCGCCGCCACATCGCCACGGGCGAAATCCAGCCCTAAGCCAAGAGCCGAAAGGGCACCGCGGCCGATTTGGTTCTGCCAAGGGTCGTAGCCAAAAAGAGCTAAATGAGCCGGGCCGCTACCCGGGGTAAAGCCAGCCCCCAATGGCGAAATCAGGCCGCAGGTGCCTCCCTTAACCAGCGCATTTAAATTGGGCAACTGGGCCGTCTCCAGCTCGGACTTGCCCGTGGCGGGATGGGGCAACCCGCCCAAGCCATCGACGACTAACAGGACGATTTTGGCGTAGCTGTCCCGGATGCACAAATCCTTGGTGTATTGGGAACTTATCACGTTCGCATTCTCCAATTCCGCAGAAAGTCTCTACGCTACCGACTCCCGCAAGTACAAGTCCTTGAGCACCATCTGCACGGCACCATTACCAGTATAGGTGTCTGCCTCTAGCTCGAAAGCCGCGCTCAGCCGGTCACCCGGCCGCACTTGATCCGCGAGGTCTTTTTGGTTCCACCACAGTGCCGCACAACGGCGGCCCCCCACCTCCAATTCGGCCTTGAAGTGGCGACCCTTGCCGATCTGCCGCGCCCAAACGACCCGACAGTCCTCTAGGGCAAAAACCGGCCGCCGGTGGCCGTTGCCAAAAGGCTCTAACGCGGCGAGTTGCTCCACTGTGTCTAGCGTCAAATCGACCGGTTTGAGCATCAGATCAATGTCCAAGGCGGGTTGCAGTGCCTCGGCGCTAATGTGGGCGTTGGCGTGATCGATCAGCGCGAGGCGAAAGTGCTCAAAGGCATCGGCTTCAAGCGAAAAACCCGCGGCCGCCGGATGGCCGCCGTGCGTCTGCAAGTGCTCTTCGCAGGCGTGGATTCCTGCGCTGATGTCGTAGCCGGGGATGCTGCGCGCCGAACCGACGCAGAGGCCGTGCTCGCCGCCTTGGGTACACACGACCGCGGGGCGGGCGTATTTTTCGCACAACTTGCTGGCCAACAGGCCGACAATCCCCAAATTCCACTCCCCCAGCACCACAATGATGCGGTCTTCCACGTCCTCCTCCGGGCCGACCTGTTCCTCGACCTCCTGTATCCCCTCGCGCTGCCAAGCCTGCCGCTGGGAGTTGAGCTTGTTGAGTTCGTCGGCCAACTGCGCGGCCTCCCCCTCGCTTGTCGAGCGCAAAAGCCGCAGCGCTATATCGGGCGTCTTCAAACGACCAGCAACATTGATCCGCGGCCCCAAGCGAAAACCCAAGCTGGCTGCATCAAGGGGCTGGTCTCGGTAGCTGGCCACCCTCTTGAGCGCGCGCAGCCCGCGACGCTTGGTGTGCTGGAGGATCTGCAGGCCGCGCTGGATAAACAGGCGATTTTCCCCCAGCACAGGCACGAGATCGGCCACCGTTCCCAAGGCCACGAGGTCGAGCAGTTCGTTGAGATAGCGGCGGCGCTCCTCTCCGGCGAGAAAGGCTGCGCTGAGGGCCTGCACCAGCTTGAAGGTGACGCCGACGCCAGCCAAGTCCTTGAACGGATACGCGCAATCGCGGCGATTGGGATTGATGATGGCGAGAGCGCGCGGCAATTCGGCGAGCTGTTGGTGGTGATCTACCACGACGACCTCCACGCCGCGCATCTCAGCCAGCGCTAGCGCATCGTAGGCCGAAATGCCATTATCGACCGTGACGATGACGCGCGCGCCCTTTGCTATGGCGCGCTCGACCCCAAGCGGCTTGAGGCCGTATCCGTCCTTGTGGCGATCGGGCAACAGGCAATCGCAGTCGGCACCCACCCGTTCGAGAAAATCCATCAGCACGGTAGTGCTGCAAACCCCATCGACGTCGTAGTCGCCGTACACGACGATCTTCTCGCGGGCGCGCACGGCGCGCTCTAGGCGCGCAACCGCAGTCGCCATGTCCTGCATTTGCTCGGGCGGATGCAGGGCTTCAGGACCGACTTGCAGCTCGGCGCGGGTCAGGCCGCGGCCGGCGAGCAGGGCATCAATCAAGCTATCGTACGGGTCTTCGCGGAGGACATTCCAAACGGGATAACGGCGCATAAGTATCTTCAATAGTCCATATACTTGGGAGTTGGTCTGACGCAGCTTAGCCAATAATATCAGCCGCGACAAAATCCGGTCAAGGAGGGGCCGGTGCGCTTGCCTAGACTCTAGCGTTGCGTACATTTATTTGCTATATTTTTTGAACTTAATCACTTGGGAAAAGGGTATGTTACTCTGCTATATAGCTCTCCTCGGTGCCATCGCATTGCCTCGCCTTGCGGCCGCTGGCCCCAATGCAGATGCCGAAATTTTCGTCGGCGAAGAAGGCCCCTTTTGCGGATTTGCCGCCAATAGCACCGTGGAGTTCAGCGTCTCGGCGCGCAACATGAGCGGCGTGCGCCAAGTCAAATTCGAATTTAGCTGGGAACCAGCCAACGCGATCGCCGAAATCGCGGGTGCGCTAGGCGAGACAGTAAGGGCCAATTCCTTTGTCTCCCCAGGGGCACCGCAGATAAAAGGCCAAACCGCCCAATGGGGCATAGCGACCCTCGGCGGCGCGGGGATCGAGGGAGAGGTCCATCTCGTCAGCATGGCTTT
>JAJEEZ010000190.1:0-9917 GCA_022820705.1 Candidatus Latescibacterota bacterium
CGCGAGCATCTTTCATGCCGAGCGCAGTACCTCACCACGACCTTATACTGCGGACGTTAGGCGCGAATTACGTAGAAAAAAACGACTCGTATCCAAGCAGATCGCAGTTGGCATCCCATCGCATCTGATTGAAAAATTTAGCTTTGCATTAAAGTACTCTTTTTAGTACTGTTAAATGTACGCACAATTGCGTGCCTTTTTCAAGGATTTCATATATAGAGTGTTATCAATAGGTTATTCATTGGCAATTTCCACGCTCTTGCAGATTCACGGAGAAATCCTACAATTGTGGGCCATCCAGACAGTCGCTAAGAGTACTTAATTTAGTACCATATACGGTACAAAAGAGGAAATATGCTCCAATCTATGCCCATCGCCGAAGCCCGCAAAGTCCTGAATCAATTGCCCGATCGCTTCGCCGCCGAACCCGAAGCAAGTGCCCTCGCCGTAACGCGCCGTGGGCAGCCAGTGCTCGCGCTGATGCCGTGGTCGCTTTACCAAGGCATTGTCGAAACGTTAGAGGTACTCGGCGACGAGGCCGAGTGCGCCGCGCTGCGCGAAGGCATCCGCCAGATTGAGGCGGGCGAGCGCGCCGTCTGGGAGGGGCAATGACGCTGCGCGTCGTCTTGGCGCAGCGCGCCTTAGAGTCGCGGCAAGGTCTGCTCAACCGGCGGATTGCCGAGCAAGTGGACCAATACATCACAGGGCTAGCAATCGATCCCGAGGAACAGGGGTGGCCCTTGGTCGGCGAGTTAAAGGGCTACCGCTGCCTGCGGCCGCCGAGCGGGTGGTTCCGCATCGTCTATCGGGTAGGGCTTGGGGAGGTCGAGGTGGTGTTGGTGTCGGTGGGGCAGACTCATTTGGCTGGTGAGCGGGATGTGCGTGCGCTGGCGCGGACGTTGTTTAGCGAGCGGCTGCTGCGCTAGGCGAAGGAGCGCAGTAGTTTAGTTGCTGGCTGAGCCCGCGCCGATATAGACGAAGCCCTGTTCTACCTTTACTGGGTAGATATTGATGCTGTACTCCTCGCCGGCGAGGTTCCTTCCGTCGATCAGCGAGAATGTCTTCTTGTGTTGGGGGCAGGCGACTTTGGGCGTGCCTTCTTGATCGCCGATCAAGCCGCGAGAGAGTACCATATCGCGCTTGTGGGGGCACATGTTCTGGCAGGCGTACCAATCGCGGTACGAGGCAAAATTGAATACTGCGATCTGCTCGTCTCCCAGCTTGACACAGGCTCCAGCATTGCTGGGGAAGTCCTCGACTCGGGCGACTCGCACCCACTGCTCTACTGCTATGGCTTCGCTCATGCTACTATCTCCCAGTTGACGGGCCGCTTTTGCTCCCGTTCGTGTGTCCACTGCAAATTGTCGTCCTCGTCGTCGCTGTTGACGAAGTGGCGGAAGCGCTTGCGGCGCTCCGGGTCTTCGACGACCGCCTTCCACTCGCATTGATAGGTCGCCACTAAGTGGGCCATATCCTCCTCTAGCTGCGCGCAGATCCCGAGGTGATCGTCGATGATTACCCGGCGCAGATATTCGATGCCGCCTTCGAGCTGATTGAACCAAGTGGCGGTGCGGGTCAGCTTGTCAGCGGTGTGGATGTAATACATGAGGAAGCGATCGATGTATTTGGTACAGGTCTCCTCGTCGAGATCCGCGGCGAGCAGGACCCCGTGCTGAGGTTTGGCACCGCCGTTGCCGCAAACGTAGAGATTCCAGCCCTTTTCAGTGGCGACTAAGCCGAAGTCCTTGCCTTGGGCCTCGGCGCACTCGCGCACGCAGCCCGAGCAGGCGGCCTTGATTTTGTGGGGGGCGCGGATGCCTCGGTAGCGCTCTTCGATGCGGATGGCGAAGTCGGTAGAATCCTGCACGGCGTAGCGGCACCAAGTGGTGCCGACGCAGCTTTTGACCGTGCGCAGGGCCTTGCCATAGGCGTGCCCGCTCTCAAAGCCCGCGGCGATTAGCTCCTCCCAAATGAAGGGTAGCTGATTGACCCGTGCGCCGAGCAAATCGACGCGCTGGCCGCCGGTGATTTTGCAGTAGAGGTCGTATTTTTGCGCGACTTGGCCGAGGACAATCAGCTTGGCGGGCGTAATCTCGCCGCCGGGCACCCGGGGAATGACCGAATACGTGCCACCGCGCTGAATGTTGGCGAGGAAGCGGTCGTTGGTGTCCTGCAGTTCCTCCTGTTCGAGGATGAGGTCGTTCCAGGTGCTAGCTAAGATAGAGGCGACGGCGGGTTTGCAGATCTCGCAGCCGTGCCCTTGGCCATAGCGGGCCAGCAAGTCGCCGTAGTGCTTGACGCGGTTGATTTTGACGATCTGGAACAGCTCCTGCCGCGAATAGGCGAAGTGCTCGCAGAGGTGGGTATTGACTTCTAGGCCTTGGGCTGTGAGTTCGGCGTTGAGGATGTCGGTTACCAAGGGTATGCAGCCGCCGCAGCCCGTGCCGGCGCGCGTGGCGTCCTTGAGCGGGCCGAGTTGGGTATAGCCTTCGGCTACAGCGCGGACGAGTGCGCCCTTGGCGACGTTGTTGCACGAGCAGATTTGCGCGTCGTCGGGCAGGTCCTGTGGATTGAGGCCGACCGCCTTGCCGTTGGATGCGCCGAGCAGCAGTTCGTGGGGATCGCCGGGCAAGGGGGTCTTGTTTTTGACCATCTGCAAGAAGTGGTTGTATTCCGAGGCGTCGCCGACTAGCATGCCGCCAAGCAGGTGCTCCCCGCTAACGGTCAGGCGTTTGTACACGCGGGCGACATCGCTGTGGAAATAGATAACCCGGCTGCCGGGTGTTTCGCCGAAGGCGTCGCCGAAATTGGCTACATCGACGCCCATGAGCTTGAGCTTGGTCGAGAAGTCGCCCGAGGTAAAGACGGGGTTTTCCGGCCCGCAGAGGCGCTCGGCGAGAATGGCGGCCATGTCATAGCCCGGGGCGACTAAGCCATAGATAATGCCGCGATGCAGGGCCACTTCGCCAATGGCGTAGATGTGTGGGTCGTTGGTGGTGAGCGCATCGTTTACGACCACGCCGCCGCGCTCGCCGATTGCTAGTCCGCACTCGCGCGCCAGCTCGTCGCGCGGGCGGATGCCGGTGGAGATGACGACCATGTCGAAGGCCCGCTCATCCTCCCCGCCAAAGGAGACGGCCGTGACTTTGTCGTCGCCGAGAAAGCGCTGGGCACCTTTGCCGAGTAGGACTTCGACCCCGAGGGCCTCCATTTCCTCAACCAGCAACGATGAGGCCGCGTCGTCGATCTGGCGAGGCATCAGCCGGGTGTTGAATTCGACGACGGTAGTCTCCAGCCCCATATCGACGAGGGCCTTGGCCGCTTCGAGGCCCAATAGCCCACCGCCTAGCACGAGCGCGCCGTGCCTTTTGGCCGTAGGCGGCAATGGCTTCTAGATCTTCTATCGTGCGATAGACGAATACACCTTCTTTGGCGACGCCGTCGATGGGTGGGACGAAAGGGGCGGACCCAGTGGCCAGTACGAGGCGGTCGTACTCTATGGCCTCGCCGCGCAGGGAGGTGACGATGCCTTGCTCGCGCTGGATGGCCGTGGCCCGGTCGCCAATATGGGTTTCAATCCCGTGCTCTTGATACCATTCAATTTTCCCGAGCATCAGGTCGGCGACCGGGGTGCCCGAGAAGTATTTACTGAGGCCGACGCGGTCGTAGGCCAAGCGCGGCTCTTCGCAGAAGACGTGGATGCGAAACTGCTGCTGGCCGTCGCGCGCGACCATTTCCTCACAAAAGCGGTGCCCCACCATGCCATTGCCAACGACGACTAAGTGGGGCCGATTAGATGCTATCATCGGTTTTCTCCTGTAAACATAGCTTGAGGCCAATAAGCAAAACACAGGCCAGCTTGTGGATACAGGAGTTCGACGAATCGCTGTATTTATATGTTTATCAACTGTTTAGGTGTTATTTAATTATATTTCACTCTGCTGCTATGGAGCGCACATTTTTGCAGAAAACCGACAAAAATGTCCTAATTATCACAAATATGTGTTCTCCAACACCTCGTGGTGGCAAAGTCGAAATTTGATCGGGCAGAAAGCACTCGTGTGGCGATCCAAGAAATACAAAAATGGGGTTTATTGACGGCAAATAATACAATTTTTGTAGTTTTTGGACAGTTTCCTAAGGTCGAATCACCTTGCAAAAAAACCATTTTTTTATTCGATAAGTATATTTTTATCAATAACTTGAGACATAATCACACCGTCTTTCTCTCCATTCTTGGCATTACTCTTGCTTAAAGTCTGTAGCTCGATCATTTGCGCCCCAACAGAATCATGGATAATGGATATAATAGAAAAGCCCGACCTGCCCGGTTTTCGCACAGACAACCGCTCGACCCAGACGCGCTTCCACTTCCACATGGATCTCTGCGTCGGCTGCCACGCCTGCGAGGTGGCCTGTAGTGAACAGAATGGCCTGCCCGTAGATACCCAGTGGCGGCGCGTCGGCGAAGTCGAGGGCGGCGAGTATCCCGACACATTGCGCTTTTTCCTTTCTAGCGGCTGCAACCACTGCTTGGATGCCCCTTGCGCCAAGGGCTGCCCGGTTGATGCCTACAAAATTGACGAGAGCGGCATCGTCATTCACCAAGCGGATGTCTGCATTGGCTGCCAGTACTGCACTTGGAACTGCCCGTATAGCGTGCCGAGCTTCCAGCCTGAGCGCGGCGTGGTGTCCAAGTGCGACATGTGCGTCAATCGGCTCGAAGAAGGCCGCGAGCCCGCTTGCGCACAGGCGTGCCCGGCCGGGGCGATTGAGATTGAGACCGTGCCGCTTGAGGAGGTGTTCGCAACCTACGAGGACGCTGGTGCCGCCCCGGGAATGCCCGCGCCAGAAATCTCCATGCCTTCGACGAAAATCACCTTGCCCGAAGGCGTCGATCCCAGCAGTCTGCACCCAGTCACCGGCGACTTTGTCGAGCCAGAGGAGCCGCATTCGCCGCTGATCTTTATGACGGTGCTGACCCAGATCGGCTTGGGAGGCTTTGCGGCGATATACGCGGTGGATTTGCTGCGTTCGCTCAGCGGCGCAGTGCAGCTAGCGGGTACCGCGCTCGGCGCGCTGGCCGCCGTGCTGATGGGGCTGATCGGTCTTTCGCTCACCGCATCGACTTTGCATCTGGGGCGACCAGCCTTTGCCTTCCGCGCGATTCGCAACTGGCACACGTCGTGGTTGTCGCGCGAAGTGCTGGCACTGTCGCTTTTTGCCAAAGTCGCCTTTGCCTATGCGGCGTTCCTGTTGGCGACCGAAGGTTTGGGGTGGGTGAGTGCGGAAGCCTTGGGTGGAGTCGGTGCGCGGCTGTCATTGGGGGCGGTAGCGGTTTTGGCGGGCATCGCCGGCATTTACGCCAGCGCTCGGCTCTATCGGGTGCCGGCTCGTCCGGCGTGGAATTTCCGCAAGACCACGGTCGATTTCTTTGCCGTGGCATGGATCGTCGGTCCGGCGGTACTGGCGCTGGCACTGGTATTAGGTGGGGAAGCGGGATGGAGTGTGCAGGCGTCGGCTTTGGCGGCGGCGCTGGCGCTGCTAGCCTACGCGAAATTGCACTCGGATTTCGTCTGTCACTTGGCGGAAAGCGAGACCTTTGAGCTCAAGGCCAGCGCCGAACTCTACCGCGATCACTTCGCCCGCTTGCGGATGTACAAAAATGGTGCGGCCCTGTTGGCGCTGATGGGACTCTTGGCCTTGGGCGTTGGTGTGGTCTCGATCGCTGCGGCGACCGTGGGCGTCGCTGGCTTGGTGGCCTATGTATTCTTGCAGCGCTACCTGTTTTTTACCACGGTCGTCGGCACTAATATCGCGGGCAATTTCATCGTCGAAGCCCACCGCTCGGTAGCGCGACGGGGCTAGCGATGACACTCGTACAGAAAATCAAGGAATCCCTCGGTTTTGACATTAAGGCGGACGAGTACGCCTTTGGTCGCGACCCTCAGTACGGATATCTGGCGCAAGAGAAAATCCCCGAACGCTGGGTCAAGACTACCTGTGGCTACTGCTCGGTGGGTTGCGGCATGGTAGTGGGAGTCAAAGGCGGCGAAATAGTCTCGGTGCACGGCGATGAGGAACACCCGGTCAACGAGGGCAGCCTCTGTCCGAAAGGCTTGAGCGAGCACCTGCCCCTGAAAAGCCCCAATCGCGCTCACGCCCCGCTGTGGCGCGGCGAACCCGTCTCTTGGGAACGGGCTTACGAGGAGATGGTGGGACGGGTGCGCCGGGTTCAGGAGCAGTACGGGAAAGAGAGTTTTGCCGTGCTGTCAACCGGCCAGCTCGTCACCGAGGAGTTTTACGCGCTAGGCAAACTAGTGCAACTGGGCTTTGGCACGAGCAATTACGACGGCAATACCACGCTGTGCATGAGCTCGGCGGTAGCTGGTTACAAACAGAGCTTTGGCTCGGACGGCCCGCCGGGATCGTATCGCGGTCTGCGAGAGGCCGATACAGTCTTTTTGATCGGTGCGAATATCGCCGACAATCACCCCATCCTCTGGCATCATCTCAACCAGAACGAAGATTACACGCTGGTCGTCTGCGACCCGCGCAAGACCAAGACGGCGATGTTTGCCGACCTCTATCTGCCGATCCGGCCGCGCGGCGATGTGTATCTGCTCAACGGCGTGATCAACTTGGTGATTGAGCACGGCTATGTGGACCGAGACTTTGTCGATGACCATACCACTGGTTTTGAGGCGCTGGCCGAACACGCTAGGCACTATCCCATTGAACTGGTGTCCGAACACACAGGTTTAAGCCCCGAAGCGATCTGGGCGGCCTTTGAGGCCATCGCCAAGGCCGATAACGTCCTCTTCGCGTGGACGATGGGCGTCAATCACTCGACGCAAGGGACGGATACCGTCAGCTTGATCAACACCCTCGCGCTGATTACCGGCAACATCGGCCGCACAGGAGCTGCGCCGTTGTCCATCACCGGCCAGTGCAATGCCATGGGCACCCGCGAGTTTGGCTTTGCCTCATCGCTGCCGGGCTACCGCAAGTTTGAAAGCCGGGTAGATCGCGAGGAACTAGCGGCGTTGTGGGAGTTGGACGCGGAACGACTGCCGAAAAAGCGCGGCTTGGCCTATCCCGACATCATCAACGCCATCATAGCGGGCCGCATCAAGGCACTGTGGGTGATTGCCACTAATCCGCTGGCCAGCTTTCCCGATCAGGAGCGGTTGCGCCAGGCGCTGGCTGGCCTCGATCTGCTCGTAGTGCAAGACGGTTTCCACCCGACGCCTACTACCGAACTGGCCGACTTGGTCTTGCCGACGGCTGTGTGGGGCGAGAAGAGCGGCAGTTATACCAACAGCGAGCGCCGCGCTAGCCGGGTGCGGCAAGCCGTGTCGCCGCCGGGGGAAGCCAAGGCCGATTTCGATATTTTCATGGATTTGTCCCGAGTGCTCGGGGTCAGCGACGAACTCTTTCCCGGATGGCGCGGCGCGGCCGATGCATTCGCGGAAATGCGCCGAATATCCAAGGGACAGCTCTGCGATTACAGCGGCATGAGCTATGAGAAGATGGACGCCTTGGGCGGGATACAGTGGCCCTGCAACGACGCGCATCCCGAGGGTGCTGACAGCCTGTACACCGATGGGCGCTTCCCCACTGAGGACAGCCGGGCGCGATTGTTGTACACTGCGCCGCTGCCGCTGCCCGAGCCGCCGGACGACGAGTATCCCATTCTGCTCAACACCGGACGCACGGTAGAGCACTGGCACACGCGGACCAAGACCCGCGACGTGCCGATGCTGGAAAAGCTCTCGCCCGAGCCTTGGGTCGAGATCCATCCGCAGACCGCGCGACGCTTCCGCCTCGGCCCGCGCACCCGCGTCTCTTTGGTCTCCAGACGCGGGCGCGTCGAGGGCTTGCTGCTGAGGATTACCGAGACGATTCAGCCAGACCAGGTCTTTGTGCCCTTTCACTTTGCCGAGCAGTGCGTCAACCAGCTCACCCTCCCAGCGTTCTGCCCGAAGTCGCGCGAGCCTAACTACAAGCAGTGCGCCGTGCGCATCGAAGAAACCACCGCTAAATGAGGAGATTATGAAAGCAATTACCGCCATTGCCTTGGCCGTCTTGTCCTGCGCCGAGGGAATCGGTGCTAGGGAACTATCGCTGGAAAAAGACGAACTCAAGTTCGGTTTCATCAAGCTGACCGACTGTGCGCCCTTGGTCATTGCCAAAGAGCAGTTCTTCTTCGAGGACGAGGGGCTTTTCGTCACTTTGGAGGCGCAGGCCAATTGGAAGGTGCTACTCGACCGCGTCATCGACGGCGAACTCGACGGAGCGCACATGCTGGCTGGGCAGCCGATTGGCGCGACCATTGGCTTCGGCACCCAAGCCCACATTATTACCGCTTGCAGCATGGATCTCAACGGCAATGGCATCACTGTTTCCAGCGAGGTCTGGGAGCAAATGAAGCCCCACGTGCCCAAGCGCGCAGACGGCAAGCCAGCCCACCCGATCAAGGCCGATGCGCTCAAGCCGATTGTGGAAGCCTACCTAGACGAGGGCCGCCAGTTCAAGATGGGCATGGTCTTTCCGGTTTCGACGCACAACTATGAGTTGCGGTACTGGCTGGCCGCAGCCGGCATGAGTCCGGGTTACTACACTAGCGAGGACATAACCGGCATGACCGATGCCGATGTGCTGCTGTCGGTGACGCCGCCGCAGCAGATGCCAGCGACCTTGGAAGCAGGCACCATCTACGGGTACTGCGTGGGCGAGCCGTGGAACCAACAGGCCGTGTTCAAGGGCATTGGCGTGCCGGTGACGACCAACTACGACGTGTGGAAGAACAGCCCGGAAAAGGTTTTTGGCGTGAGCAAGGCTTGGGCCGACAAGCACCCCAACACGCACAAAGCGGTGGTCAAGGCGCTAATTCGCGCTGGCAAGTGGCTGGACGAGGAAGGCGAAAATGGCGAGCCAAAAAACCGCGTTGAAGCAGCGCGGATCCTCTCCCGCTCGGAGTATGTCGGCGCTGACTTTGAGGTCATCGCCAACAGCATGACCGGCACCTTTGAGTTTGAAAAGGGCGACAAGCGCGCCATGCCCGACTTCAATGTGTTCTACCGCTACGACGCCACGTACCCTTTCTACAGCGACGGCATTTGGTTCTTGACCCAGATGCGGCGCTGGGGCCAGATCGACGCCCCCAAACCCGACTCTTGGTATCACGCGACGATTAAGGAGATCTATCGGCCCGACATCTGGCGCGAGGCCGCGGCTCTGCTCGTAGAGGATGGCTACCTGACGGCCGACGAGATTCCCCAAACCGACGGCTACAAGGAGCCGACCAGCGACTTTATAGATGGAGTCGAGTACAATGGCCGCGCGCCCAACGCCTATCTGCACAAATTTCGCGTGGGTATCAAGGACGACTACACCAAAACGTCGATGAAATAGGAGGCGGTAGATTGATAGTCGATAAGCTGAACAAAATCCTCGTCTTCGTCGGGCTGACTTGGCTGACGCCGGTGGTCAAACTGGCCGCCGGGGAAAACCCCGGTCAGCAGGTCCGCGACATCTGGACCCTGATCGGCGTACCCGTGAGTGCGTTCGTCGCCTTCCTGATGCTGTGGTCGCTGACTGCCGCCCAAATCGAGACTAGCTTGGGCAATATCCCCGGGCCGATGCAGGCCTACCAGCAGGCGGTCGTGCTGTGGGAAGAGCACGTGGGAGAACGGGAAAAAGCGCAGGCGTTCTACGAGCGGCAGCAAAAGCGCAACGCCGAGAAATTGGCCGCAAACCCACAAGCTCAAGTCAAAATTCGCCAATATACCGGCAAGCCGACGTATCTCGATCAGATCGGCACTAGCCTATACACTGTTTTCGCCGGCTTTGCGCTGGCCTCGCTAGTGGCCGTGCCACTCGGCCTGTTTTGTGGTATGAGCCGCACGATGATG